>CAMEET010000053.1 GCA_945915085.1 uncultured Treponema sp.
AATTCCAACGATTTTTTTCATTCGAAAAAATCCTCCGTTTTATTCGGAAAAAAATTGGGGAATTTCGGCGGAATTTGGTTATAATTTTTTGTTATATTTAAAAATTTTTTATTTTTAACTCTACTATTGTATTGTTTATTTTTTTTCTATTTTTGTTATTTTGATTCTTTTTTTTCTATATTTATTTCTTTTTTTGATTTTCACCAGTTTTCATTTGTACTTTTTTTTCCATATATGCTATAATTCATCTATGAAACTTTTGAAGAGAAAAATCAGTCAATTACTTGCCTTTAGTGTTTTTCTTACATCTTTCCTCACTTCTTCTTTTGGATTTTTCCTTTCTCAAAATATTCTCAAACAAGATACAAACGAAATCATCAATCTTTCCTGTGACTTAATTTTTCATGAACTCAATGCAAAAATGGAATCGATTGAACAGACTGTAAAAGTTATTTCAAGTTATGTTATGAATCAATTGATTCAGGTTGATGAATCTGAGCTTCCTCAAGCTATCGCACAGCAATCGAATATAAAACTTGCAAATTTTTTGGAAAACGCCGCTCTTTCTACTGAAAATTCCATGAGCATTTATGTCCGCTATAATCCAGAAATTTCTTCACCAACGGAGGGTATTTTCTACGTCAGAAATGACGATAATACTTTTTCTCTGACCGAACCGACTGACCTTTCTCTTTACAAGCCTGATGACCGAGAACATGTTGCTTGGTGGTACGAACCTTTGGCTGCAAAAAAGCCAATCTGGATTAAGCCATACAATAATAAAAACATAAACAACGAACTGATTTCATACATCATTCCATTATATAAAGGAAATACTGTGATTGGTGTAATTGGCATGGATTTAAATCTTGCACAAATCAAATCTTATATAGAAGGCTTTGAGAATAGAAGGCTTTGAGATTGGAAAAAACGGCGGTGTTGCTCTGCTTGACAATGACTATATCCCCGTCACAAATTCTCATCTGTCAAATCTGATTACGCAGGATTTTTCAGACATGATTAAAAAAGCTGAATCAGTTGCAAATAATCTTGATTCCGAAGAACAGATTAATTCCATCCCCAAAATTTATTCTCAAAGATTTGACAAAGATAACAATTTTCTCATTTCGTGCCGTCATCTGAGAAACGGTATGAAACTTATATTCTTTACACCAAAAGATAGAATTTTCAACATAAGAAGTTCATTCGTAATTCGAAGTATTATTGTTTTTATCGTCTGCCTTCTGATTTCGATTGCATTAAGCCATAAAATCACACACACTCTTACTAAATCAATCGTCAAACTGACTCATTGTGCCAAAGAAATTTCAAACGGTAATTACGATGTTTCCGTTTCTTTTGATGAGAAAGATGAAATGAACATTCTTGCAAAAACTTTCACCGAAGCTGCTCAAAAAATAGGAAAAAATGCTAGAAAAATCAATGAACTCGCATTTTCAGACAGTTTAACAGGCGTGCGAAACCGTCATTATTTAAATCAAATGCTTGATAATTGGCCGGAAAGCGTTGCATACACAGGAGTTATTTTTTGTGATTTGAATAAACTTAAGTTCACAAACGACAATTACGGTCACGACGCTGGCGACAAACTTCTTTGCAATTTTGCAAATATTCTGCGCTCACTTTTTCACACCGAAGATATCATCCGTTATGGCGGAGACGAATTTGTTATCATCATAAAAGGCATTGCACAGGATAAATTCAATCTGCTTTTGCGAGATTTTGAAAAAGTTAATAAAGAAGATGATGTTCCTTATGCTTCAATCGGTTGTCTTTGGGATAAAAACTGCACCGATTTACAAGATTTGATTAATCAGGCAGAAAACAAGATGTATCTTGACAAAAATGAATTTTACAAAAAATATCCCGAATTCCACCGATAAACAAAAATTCCAAATAAACTCAAACTGATTCTCAAAAATCATTCAAAAACTTTTCCAACTTCGCAAAGTAAATCAACGATTTTAAGTTTCTGAGGACAATGTCTTTCACATGCTCTGCATTTTATACAGTCAGAAGGTTTTCCTCCATGCTTTTTTTCTTCATTATAATGCCATCGGAAACTATTTACGCCATATCTTTTTGACTCATTAAATAATTCAAAATAGCGTGGAATATTAATCTTTTGTGGGCAGCCGTCAGTACAATATCTGCAAGCTGTGCACCCGATTGCAATTGTATTTTTTATCATTTCAGTAGCTTTTTTTATAACAGCCTGTTCTTCATCATTCAAAGGAACAAAATTTTTCATATAAGACATATTGTCTTCAAGCTGCTGCATATTGCTCATGCCACTTAAAACAACAAGAACATTATCAAGACTTGCAGCATATCTGATAGCCCAACTTGCAGCACTTGCGTCTGGATTATAATCTGTAAAAAGTTTTTTTGCATCATCCATAATATTTGCAAGACTTCCGCCTTTTACAGGTTCCATAATCGACACAATTTTTCCATGTTTCATTGCAACTTCGTAACATTTTCTGCTTTGAACATTGTCACTTTCCCAGTCAATATAATTTATCTGCAGCTGAATCAATTCCATTTCAGGATATTTTGTCAGGATTTTATCCAGAAGTTCCGCATCTCCATGAAAACTAAATCCAATATGTTTGATTTTTCCAGCTTCCTTCATTTTTTTGATAAAATCAAAACCGTTAAACTTTTCTGATTTTGCATAATTATTCGGCTCAAGCGAATGTAAAAAATAATAATCAAAATAATCTACACAACAATTTTTCAGCTGAGTTTCAAAAATCCTTGTTAAATCTTCTTCACATTTCAACTCCCAAACAGGCATTTTTGACGTAACTTGAAATTTTTCTCTTGGATAACGTTTTGCAACAAGTTCACCAAAAATCTTTTCACTGAATCCACCGTGATAAACCCATGCTGTATCAAAATAAGAAAAACCTTCAGCCATATACGCATCTATCATCTGCCGAGTTTTTTCTAAATCAACATGTCCCCACTGTTCACTTTCACTGTAAGGAAGACGCATAAGACCAAAACCAAGTTTCTTAATTTCTGGCATTTCCATAATTTCACCTCAATCTAAAAAATCAAAATCACTCTTTACACAAAAATCCATTCCTTTAAGCAAAGCTGAATGGAGCATCATTCTTTTATAAGGAACACCGCCATAAAGTTCATCACCCACAATAGGAAAACCTTTCGAAGCAAGATGAACTCGAATCTGATGTGTCCGCCCTGTAAACAAATTACATTCAATCAAAAAAGCTTTTTTTCCTGGTAAATCAGGCAACTCAATTTCCTTCAAAACCCTAAAATTCGTTTTTGAATATTTTCCACCTTTATTTTCAGGCACACTTCCCCATTTTCCAGTCTGACATTTAGAACTTACCCTTTCCATATACATTTCAACGCAAAACTCATCATTCACTTTTAATTGAAAAGATTGCTTCGAAAATGCGTTTTTAGAAAGATAATTATTTTCTAAAACAACAGCCAGATATTTCTTCTCAAAATCATGATTTTCAAACATATTTTGAACAGATTTATTTACAGCCCGATTTTTTGTAAACAAAATCACGCCGCTTGTTTCACGGTCAAGTCTATGCATAATCCCAACATAAGGCGGATTCCGCAAATTTTCATTTTTCTTCCATAAATAACGCACTACAGCATCATGCAGATTATCCCTATTTTGTGTGATAGTCTGTTCCACCGGAAAAAAAGGCGGCTTATCAATAAAAATCAAATCATCATTTTCAAATAAAACTGATTTTTTTGTAACTTCAAATTTGATATCATCAGGCTGCTTTTCATAAAAAAACTTATCTTTGTCAAAAAAAACTTTTATTTCAGATTTTCCTCTCAATTCAAAAGAAGGACGAGTGACAATTTTACCGTTTACAAAAACCTGTGCGCTGATTATCAAACGCCTGATTTTGGAATTGGAACATTCAGTCTGCAAAACCGCAGGTAATTTCAGACGCAAAAACTCATCAAGACGGATTTTTTCAAAAGAAGAAAGTTTTATTTCCTGCATAATTAAAATTATTTAATTTAAAATTTCATAATCAGGGCCATCATCTGTGGCAAAAATTCGGACACGACAATTTTCCATACAAACATTTTCACAAAAACTTTGTAAATCGCAGGCTTCAGGACTGAAAACATCATCAGGATTATAAGAAGTTTCAACTACAGATTCTTCCCCTTCAGCCACAAGTCTAGACATTGCACCGTTCAGAACAACAAAATCTTTCACCGCAGTAAAATATTCATGACATCCTTTTTCTTCATATTTTTCTTCCAAAAATAAAAGCTGCATTTTTTCCAGCGATTTGTGAGATTCATTTTCAGGTTCAAATCCACTTTTATAATCACAATTATTACAACGCTGCCATTCAGCAAAATCAGCAAAAAAAGCAGATGGATAAATTCGAAGAGGTTTTAAAACCGTCAAAAACCAAGGGACAGCTCTTCCAAGCGTATAAAAAGTTCTGCACGCAAAAGAAACATCTCGTGCATAACGGATTTCTTTTGCACTGAAAATTCCAGTTGTTTTTGGTTCAATATCAGAATAATCTGCATTATCATAATTTTCAGGAATTATTTTTTGAGTTTGCGGAAAATCCAGATGATTCGGATACTGGGCAACCGCAAAATCAAGCCGTTCCAGAAAAGCCTTCAAATTATCACCCAAATCAGCCGCATACAAAAGTTCAAAACCAAAAACAAGACCAAAATCATTCAAGACGCGTGCTTTTGAAGCATAAACTTTTTTGTCAAAAAGAATACGTCCATTTTTTTGAGAACATTCAAAAGGAATATTAAAAGAACAAAAAACGTTTGACGCAGCCGCAGCAATTTCCCTGTCAATCACATTTGCTTTTACCAGAAAAGAAACAAAAACATCAGGTGCAAATTCTGAAATCTTTGAAAGAAGATTTAAAATCCGTTTTTTGTCAGACGAAATCAAATTATCACAAACATAAAGTTCCGTAATACCTTTTTGAGAAAGTGTTTTTATCTGACTTTCAAGTTCGTCTGCCGAAAACTTATATTCTTTTTTCATAAACAAAAATCACACAAAAAAAACGCTACATCGCCGACAGTCCGCGACCACCCAATTCCAACGTGTATGCACAAACTCAGTCAGCGCTCGCCCAAACTCAGCCCGCTCGCACAATTCCAACTCGCCTGCACATCAAACAAATCGCGACCCCTCCCTCCCCAAAAAAAGTTCTTCACTGCATAGTTTAAATAAACTTACAAAAGAACAATTCCACGTTTTCTGCAGTCTTCTTTAATCTGGTCAGTCCAAATACTAACTTGAGTTTCACCGATATGAGCCTTTCTCAAAAGGAACATACAAAGACGCGACTGACCAATTCCACCGCCCAAAGTTTGAGTCAACTCACCATTCAAAAGCTTTTTGTGGAACGGAAGATTTTCCCTGTCAGTGCAACCGCGTTCTTCAAGCTGAGCTTTCAAACTTTCAGGAGAAACACGAATACCCATCGAAGAAATTTCAAAAGCAGAATCCAAAACAGGATTCCAAACAAGAATATCACCATTCAAACCGCGGTGACCATCGCCACTTTCTGTAATCCAGTCATCATAATCAGGCGCACGACCATCGTGAATAGAACCATCGGCAAGCTTTCCGCCAATTCCCGTAATGAAAACAGCACCATATTGCTTTGCAACCTTATCTTCCCGTTCCTTTGGAGTAAGTTTCGGATACTCTTTTGCCAAATCATCAGCATAAAGAATTTTTATTTCCTTAGGAAGAATCGGTTTAATAGAAGGATATCTGTCATAAATAAAAAATTCAGTTCTCTGTAAACAACGGTACACCTTTTTCACAATTTCGTGCAGATAAAAAACAGTCCTGTCCTTTTCATCAATCGCCATACACCAGTCCCATTGGTCCACATAAATCGAATGAATGGCATCCAAATCTTCATCAGGGCGCAAGGCATTCATATCAGTATAAATACCAAACCCAGGCTCCAGTTCCAAATCAGTCACCTTCATACGCTTCCATTTAGCAAGCGACTGAACAATTTCCATTTTAGAATCATTGAGCGCCTTCACAGGAAAACTTACAGGCCGTTCAACCCCGTTCAAATCATCATTAATGCCAGTTCCAGCACCCACAAAAAGAGGAGCAGTCACACGAGTCAAATTCAACTCAGTAGACAACGCAAGCTGAAAAAAATCCTTAATAGCCACAATAGCATGTTCAGTTTCTTTTGTATTTAAAATCGATTTATATTTAGCAGGTAATTTAATCATTTTTATTTCCTTTTTTATAGTAATAAATATCATGCAGTGCCCTACGTTACACTTCGGGACGCTACGGCCGCACTTCGCTACCGCTCATCCTCCGCACTCGGCTACGCCTCGCTTGCGGTGGACCGCTAACGCGGGTGCTATCATCGCTCACTGAAAACACCAGAAAGCAAATTATTCACCATCATAATTAATTAACGTAGTAACTTTTCCTGGAGCAAGCACTTTTTCATAATTCAAAAAAGGAAGCCCAATCACACCAAAAAAGTCAGTAACTTCGCCGCCACCCATTTCAATAAGATTTTTAGCAGCAGCAAGCGTACCGCCAGTGGCAATCAAATCATCCACCACCAGAACCTTCTGCCCTTTAGAAATATCAGATTTCTGTACTTCAATAGTAGCAGTGCCATATTCCAGCGCATAACTACATTCGTAAGTATCACCAGGAAGTTTGCCTTTTTTGCGGATTAAAATTAAAGGAATACCCAGTTTTTCAGCCAAAGGAGCCGCAAAAACAAAACCACGACTTTCCACACCAGCCACAGCATCAATTTTTGCATCTTTATAGATTTCATAACACTTTTCCAACACAAACTGAAAAGCTTCAGGATTTACAAGAATTCCAGTAATATCATAAAAAAGAATTCCCTTTTTCGGAAAATCAGGAACACGACGCACAGATTTATCCAACATTTCTAAAGTCATAAAAACCTCTGATAATAAAAAAAACAACGCTACTATTTTAATACTAACATTCATCTAGTGCAAGCAGTTTTTATGAATTAGTTTTTCAAAATATCAATCCAAAGACACTGGCAAGATGGATTTACCAGCAGAGGCTCGATGTACGGTACTGTGATAAAACAAAGTTGTAACACCATACACCGATAGTTTATAATTAGAGGAAAAGAAAACCGGTTTATGAACATGTCGATTATCATCAGGTGTTGGAAAATATCCTGAATCAGACCTTCAGGGCTGAAAGAAAAGATGTCAGTTTACATCCAACACATTCCAATTCATCTGCAACAACAGATAAATCAGGCAAAGTATGAGCAGAGCTGGATATCCTTATGACAATGCACCAATGGAAAAATACTTTAACACATTAAAAACAGAACTTTTGAATGTTCACGAATATTCAAAAGAAAAAGAGCTTTATAAGGCTATCAATGATTTTGCGTACATCTGGTACAACCAGAACCGCACACATACATACAACAATCACAAAACAACTTATGAAGTTCGCTTTGCAGCATAATAATCGGTTGCAAGTGTTACAATTTTGGTTGACCAAAGTATATTAGATTGCTTCGCTCGCTGTTGCGACTATTCTACTTTTTCTTAATGGGGAACCAAATGCCGCTTTCGTAGTCTGGGCCGTTTTCGCCAACAGAATACCATTCAATGTTGAAGCCGGCAGACATTTCGTATTCTTCGTTGCCCGGAAGCCATTCCTGAAAGATTTTTGTGTTTAAGCTTTGGAGTGCGGTTGGAAGAGGACCAAAACATTTGAATTTTGCCCAATCAAGTTTTGGAAAAGTAAAAAGTTTCATTCCTTCTGGAACTGCCCCACCTTTGTAGCGACCAGCAATCATATATTTAAAACTATTTGAGCCAAGGTCATCAATACAAACGCCAAATTCGCCAATTCTGTTTTCGCAGATTGCTTTTTCTATTTCAGTTTCTGGCTTTTTTCCTTGAAAAAGAACTGGTTTGCTAATTTGTGTAATTTCGTCCCAATATTTTGGAATTAGTTGGTAGCCTTGATCAAATACAAACTCGCGTTCAAATCCAATTACTGTAAATTCGTCCATTGTTTCTGTTATAAAATCTAAATTGTCCATTGTAAAACCACCTTGTATTGTAATTTTGATTTGTAGAGGCACAAAAGTTTTTATGGCAGATGGATTTTTACAAACTTCCCGGGGTGTAATTCCGTGAAATCGAGTAAAAGCTTTTGTAAAACTTTCGGGAGTTTCGTAACAATATTTGTAAGCAATTTCAATTATTTTTTCTTCGTTTTTTAAGATATCTTGCGCCGCGTTGTAAAGTCGCCTGTTTCTGATATATTCCATTAAAGAAAATCCAGTAACAATGGCAAAACCTTTTTGCAAGTAAAATGAAGAAATGCAAACTTCTTTTGCAACATCATCAGCGCTAATGTCATTGCAAAGATTTGTTTCCATAAAATCAATCGCTTTTTTTAATGCTGTAATTCATTCCATTTTTTTTACCTCAAGTTTACTTTACAAGATGGATTTGATTTCTTCTTGATTTTTTTTGGTTTTAGTTGTCCAAATTATAATCTTTTCTACACGCACTGCAATCTTGAATCAATTATTTTCATCATAGAAAAGTGTTTATCATTTGTAAGAATTCTGCACTTGTTTTTTATTGAAAGATATGCCAAAACTGAATCTTGAAATGGTACAGAAAGACCATTCTTTTTTAAGTTACAAATAAAAGAACCAATTTCAAGCCAATCACTTTGTTCAATTGGCAGACAATCAACAGAATTTATAAACAATTCAATTGCTTTTGCTTCTTTTTTTCCTCTAATTCCGCTGTAAAGTTCAGAAATCACAATTCCACAAATTACGCTATCTTCCTGCGACAAATAATCCCATCGAGAATCTTCTTCATTGTTTAATAAATCAATAATGACATTTGTGTCTAATAAAATCATATAAGACTATTTTCCCTAAGTTCATTTACAAAAGTGCTGTCGATGTTTAACTTTCCAACTTTTTTGAAAAACTCATCTTTGTTGAAACTTTTTGATTTTGAATACGACTTTGAATTTTCAGAAAAAGAATCTTTTGTGTTTTCTACTGTCAAAGCTGATAACTTGTTTCTCATTTCCATAATAACCTCCTGTAAACTATTTAATTGATTTTGAAAATACTGAACTATAGAATCTACACCACCGTCAACAAAATTTGTGCCACAGTTGTAACTATTACTTGGTCCAAAAGAAGCTGATGGCGACGCGACATTTAAACTTTTTTCTTCTGGAAAACCGTATAAAACTTTTTTTGGCTCTTTTTGAACCTTATTATCTATTAAAACATCATAAGGAACTTTATAAATCTTACTTAATTTTCTGACAATTTCTACTGATGGTTCCACTTCATCAGATTCATACTTCATGTAAGCTTGTCTAGAAATGCCCAATACTTTTGAAAGTAAACTCTGAGAATAACGATTTTCTTGTCGAAGTTTTATTAAGATTTCCTTCATAATCTAAAAAGTACATTATAATATTAATAATGTCAAGTTATAATTACATATTTTGTAAAGTTTTATTACATCTTTTTTATCATTTTCTATTCACAAACAAAATAAAGATTACTAAAATCAACCTATGCAAAAAAATCAAATTATTTTTCCAGAATTAGTTCTTCATCAAAAATTATTTTTTAACTTCGTGTTTTGCATGCCAGGAATTTTACTCCAGCTAAAACCATCATAACAAAATAAACAATAACAGCGGCAATGCAGGCATTCAAAAATCCAAAAACTCCAAGCAGTGTAAAATTCATCAGCTTAAAAATAAACATACTCAACTTATAAAAAACATAACTTATCACAAGAAATTCAGGAAAGGCAAAAACCCACGTCAATTTAAAATATTGTCCGTTTCCAACACGATTATTCCATGCAAAAGTCGAAATCAACAGGAACAGAATAAGAATCCACACTGGATAAAAAATTCTGTCCATAAAAGCCTGAGTAAACATTTCCTGAGGGAAACCATATTCTTCTGAAATTTTTGCAAGATTCAAAAGCTGCTCCAAAGGAATGGAAGTTACATCAATTTTGAATTTTTCAAGCATCAAAAAATGTTCATAAGGCATAGACAACAAAAGATATTCAGGTTTATTACCAACACTTCCATCTGCATAAGTAAAAACAGGCAGAAGTTCAGAATCTTCACGTTCCCTTTCAATTGATTTAAGCATAAGATAAGGAATGCTTTCCACATCATTGTCAAGTCCCATAAGTTGTTTTACAGCAGGCGGAATATTTTTCACAGAAACAGGCAGAACTTTTGCATAAGGCACATTCATTTTTCTTGAAAAATTTCCTTCATCATCAATTGTAACAATTGTCAAATCCCTCAGATACTGAACAGAATTTCCAGTTTCTTCAACACTTGTCATTCCTTTAAAATAAACAAGATCTTTTGTACCATCTTTATAATTACAAACAAAATAAATGTCATTTGCATTTTCAAAACTTTCAAGCTCAAAAGTTTCATCTATAAAAAAAGCTCTTTCATTTACACGATTTTCAGCAATTTCAAGATAAAATTTTACATCAGGATCAGACTGCATCATTCTTGACGACATGTAAAGCTGCTTAAAAAGATAATAAGCTTTTAAATCATCTTTTTGAACAAGTGCCAGATAACCTTCATACTTTTTATCAAAAATTTGCTGGTCTTCACTTTTTTCAAGATTATGATATTCGCTTAGATTATTCCACGCAGAATTACTGATTTTTTTCAAAGCTTCAAGATTAGGATCTTTTGGTGTTGCCAACGCAATTCCGTTTTCAGCAAAAAAATGAGCATTAAACCATTCTTTTTTATCATAAGCTTCTTTTGCTTTTAAATAATATGAATAAACTTCATTAATCTGTTCAGGATCAATCACAACTTTATCCACTTTTTCAGCTTCTTCAACAGATTCGTAGATTTTAAACCTCAAATTTGAATTTTCATTTCTTTGGATTTCAACTTCCGAGCGATCAATCAAATCTATAGCTTTTTTGGAATTTGGCTGCAAAGTTAATGCAGCATTTCCATAACGTTTCGCTCTTTCATAAAAGCCATTATCAAAAAGACTATTTCCAACTTTCAAATATTCATTCAATATCTTCTGTCTTTCAACAATCGACTGTTTCTTTCTATTAATAAGCGTTCCAAACACTTCGTTTGACATCGTAATCACAAAAGTCAAAATCAAAGAAAAAATCATAATTTTTTTGAAGCGTTCAACCATTGCCTGCGAAAAGCGCACAACACTTCCTTCGCAGTGCTGTCCAAAATACACAGAAAAAGTCAAAATAAATGCTGCAATAATAAAAACAGGCAGATATTCTAAAAAAAATCCAAATCCCGTAAGAATTTTATAAAGAGTTACAGAGTTTTTCGAAACTTCAAACGGCACATCCAGAACAAAACCAATCACAACGCACGCAATCAAACTGAATGTCAAAATAAAAGATAAAACTATAATATTTTTTTTCATATTTCACAAAACTCCACAATTCATTTTTTTGATTTAAAAACAGTCTTTTATGCTCTTTTCTTTTTTACATTATGAATGATAAATTTGATGCATCCCAAAACTATAAAAATTATCCCAAAAAAAAGATTTGCTGTAAAAATCAAAGGCTCTTCTATATGGCGGCCCAACATCTCAAAAAATCCAAAATTATTTATTCTGATTCTAAAAGTGTCAAAAACCGGCATGTAATAAGTTATATTTGCAAAAATAATACAGATAGTTGTTACAAAAATTGCATAAGTATTTAAAATTCGCCAGTCAAAAAAATATGATATTCCATAAAGTGAACAGAGCAAAAAAGCCACAGATAAAAACTGCAGATAAGTCCATAAACCTCCTTCCAGACTTTTTTTTGCCACATCCACAAGTGCACCAATTCCCAGAAGCGAAAATATTTTTTCAAATTTAAGCGCGTTTTTTATTCCAGTTTCATGGAACGGTTTTGCTTTTGCCTTAGGACCGTTTTTATCAGTATCAGAAATTTTTTCATAAGTCACAATACCATTTTCAGATTTATCCATAATCACAGAAACAGTTTCATTTTCAATTTTTCCTTCATCATTAACTACAGGCGAAAAATCTTTTGTGATAAAATAAATTTTATCATCAGTTTCACGGAAATAATTCTTTGAAAGCATCAATTCCTTTTTTTCAGTTTGATAAAACCTCTGTGTTTTTTTTTCAACAAAATAAAAAGAAGGAAAAATAACCGCCCAAGTAATCAGACAAATCAAAATATAAGCCACAGTCTGTAAAATACCATGAAGATGACGCACTCTATAAATTGCAATAAACGGACAAATAAAAAAACACGCACCAAAAGTAATATAAAAAAAAGCAGAAATAAATTTTTTAAGCTGGAAGATTTTTATTTCACTCCCTGCAACAAAATTCAGCGCATTATGAAAAATTAAATATAAAAAAGTTCCAAAAAGAATACTCAAAATCAAAAAAACGAAATAAGTGGCTATCAAATGCAAAGCTTTTTTCATATCTCACCTGTAATGTATTATTCAAAAAATATTTTTTCCTTCTTTGATTATCGTATCTTTTTTTTATTATTTTAGTTTTTATCACTTATTTTTTATTGAAGTTAATATTTTTTTATGGTATACTATGGTTTAGGATAAGTTTATGTTTGAAAATAATGCTATAATTCCTGGTTTTGATAATGACAGGGACGAAAGTTTAACAATCTCATTAAGAAAAGCAGATAATATTCAAAATGGAATTTTCTGTTATTTAAGTGGCTATATTGATACTTACAATTCGTCTTTTTTCCAGAAACAAATTTCCAAAGTTATTGATGCTGGATTTATCAACCTTATTTTCAACTGCTCGTCATTAAATTACGTTTCTTCTACAGGAATTGGATCATTTACCGTATTTTTGAAAACTGTCAAACCAAAAGGCGGTGATGTTGTTCTCGTAGAAATTCAACCAAAAGTTTATGAAGTTTTTCAACTTTTGGGATTTTCACAATTTTTCACAATCAAACAGACTTCAGAAGAAGTGATGGCATACTTCGCATCAGGTCCATCAAAATCATCTGATACTTTCCCTGCAGTTATAACTTGCCCTATCTGTCAGAAAAAACTTCGCGCTCCAAAACCAGGAAGATTCCGATGTTCTGGTTGCCGTTCAATTCTTGCAATCGATAAGAATGCTGAAGTTTCTTTAGGTTAACACATTCCACATTTTAAAATGTGGATAACTTGTGCATAACTTTCCAAATCTCTTTAATCTTTGTCAATACTTTTTTGATATTTTTTTTATTTTTCTTAATTTTTGCATTTCTTTTCATATTTTTCATTGTGTAATTACTGATACAATATACAATTACAAATTTAAAAATATTTTTTTAATGTTTTTAAACTTTTTTTTAATAAACCTATTGACACAATTTTTTCCACAAATCACATTTTCTCCCTGTGGATAACTTGTGGATATTTTGTTATTTCCCTGTGAAATCAAGTGAATAACTCATAGCCGCCTGAAGATTATAACTTAAAGAACTGGAGGTCTGTCCCTGCACGTGCTGTGAACTTACACACCAATGAATGTTTTGTTGGCACGTGCTGCGAGTTTTGCCAATTTTATTACCTCAATTACATTTGAAATTCCATTTATGCCAAAACTCAGAAATTGCTTTGTTTAAAACGAGGTCTGTCCCTGCACGTGCTGTGAACTTACACACCAATGAATGTTTTGTTGGCACGTGCTGAGAATTTTCATATCCAAAGACAGGGACACACCTTGTTTTATAAAGCTAAGTTTCTCCCCTTCATTAAAACAGGGACACACCTCAATCTGCCAATTCAGCCCCTCCCAAAAAAAATTAATCTTTCTGTACTGTTTGTCTTTTCTGCAGATTTTCTGTATAATTATAATATGAATAAAACTACTTTTGACTTTTCTGAAATTTTAAACAAAATTGAAGCTGCACTTTCCGCTGCACTTCCTGAATCTGCAAATGAAAATTGGACACTACAATCTTTTGGTGATTTAGATAAAAACATTACTTTTAATCACATTCAAAACTTGATTGAACCAAATCAAAAACTAATGGAACTTGGCGGCAAAAGATGGCGACCTTTGCTTTTAATTTTATGCTACCAAATGGCAAAAAAATTGAATGAAAAAAATGCGCTTTCAGAAGAACAAGTCTATTCTCTTACTCCTCTTGTTGAGTTTGTCCACACAGCAAGTTTAATTCATGATGATATTGAAGATAATTCTGATTTGCGTCGAGGAAAACCTGCTGCTTACATCACTTATGGTATGGATACAGCTTTGAATGCAGGTTCGTGGCTTTATTTTGAAGCCCCAGTCTGCATAAATAATCTGCAGGTTTCAGCAGAAAAAAAACTTCAGCTTTATCAAGTTTATTCAAATGAATTGAGAAAACTGCATCTGGGTCAGGCAATGGATATTTTCTGGCACAGAAATCCTGATATTTTTCCAAGTGACGGCGAATATCTTGCTATGGTCAAAAGTAAAACAGGAACACTTGCTTCTCTTGCAGCAATTATCGGTTGTACTGCCGGCGGTTTTTCTATTAATGATGCTCAAAAATTCGGTGAAATTGCTGCAAATATTGGTATTGGATTTCAGATTATTGATGATGTCATAAATCTGACTACGGGAAATGTTGGAAAAAAACGTGGTGATGATATTGTTGAACGTAAAAAAAGTCTTCCAGTTTTAATTCACGCTCAAAAATTCCCTGAAGATAAAAAACTTATTGCAAAATATATGGACGATGCGTCAAAAAACGGCATTGACTGTGACTCGGTAGAAGCCTGCATAAAACTTTTAGAAACAAGTGACTGTATAAAGGACGCTGCAAAACTCGGAACTAAACTTATCAAAGAAAATTGTAGCCTTTTTTATTCCGAGCCTATAACTCAATTATTTTTAGCAATGATTCCAGAGGCTTTTAAATGAAAGAACAAAGCGACAGACTTAATAATCAGGCAATCATTTTAGCCTCAGACGGTGCATATTCAGAAGCGATTGCATGTTTTAAACGCGCAATCACTTTAGAACGTGATAATTATCTTTTGTGGTACAATCTGGGCATTACTTATCGTGATGCAGGTAATCTTGAAGAAGCAAAAAGTTCACTTGGAGCAGCTTTCGCTATCAGTCCTGAAAATCCTGATGTAGAAGAAACTTACGCAACTGTCTGTCTGATGCAGAAAGATTTTGAAATGGTTCATCAAATCTGTGAAGAAGGTCTTGATTTTAATCCTCTTCATGCTCATCTGTGGAATCTTCTTGGTGTGTCTGAATTTCAATCAGAAAATTACGAAAAGGCTTCAGAATATTTTGAATATGCCGTTTCTATCAATCCTTATTATCTTGATGCTCTTTATAACCTGAAAGATACATATTCTGTGATAAAAAATAAAACTGGCGAAGCAGAATGTGCACAGAAAATCAAAGATATTGAAGGTTGACTTCTGTGTATATTCTGCACATTGTTTTCATTTTGTTTATTATTAAATAAACTTCTATTTATGCTATCAGATGTTCTCGTGCAAGTTTGCTGATTTCGCCTGCCATATTTGACAGGGGAACTTGTTTCTGCACACCGCCCATTTCGTTAGCTACTTTTGGCATTCCGTAAACAATGCTTGTAGCCTGATCCTGCCCCAAAGTCCATGCACCTTTTTTGCGCATTTCGGTGATTTCCGCTGCTCCGTCTTTTCCCATGCCTGTCATAATTACACCCAAAGCTCTGTTCTGGAAAACTTTTGCAACTGATTCAAACAGAACATCACATGAAGGTCTGTGTCCGTTTCGCTGAGGTTCCTGGGAAAGTTTTATAAAATTTCCAAGCGCACGATGTTCTACAAACATATGATAATTTCCAGGAGCGATATAAATGTGACCTCCCAAAATTGGTTCACCATCTTTTGCCTCTGAAACTGGAAGAGGACAGATTGAATTCAAACTGTTTGCAAATTCTGCAGTAAAACCAGCTGGCATGTGCTGCACAACAAGAACAGGTTGTTTTAAATTTGCATCGATATTTTTGAAAACCTCACGCAAAGCATTTGGTCCGCCTGTTGAAATGCCAATTGCAATAATTTCAATTCTTCCGCCGGCTCTCTCAGGAGTGATTACAACAGGTTCTTTTGGCTTTGGTTTAAACCAGGTTGTCGGCACTGCATCAGTTTGTTTTATTGAAACAGATTTTGCCAACTCTTCTCCTTTTTTCTGGAGAACAAACTTTTCTGCTTCTTTTAATTTAATTTGATGCGCAAAAAATTCTGGATCGTAAATCTGTTTGCCATGCATTACTGCATAAGCACCACCATAAGATGCAACATATTCTATGATATCTTTTGTGACATCACCGATTTTTAAAGTAACTGATCCGCCAGGTTTTGTGATAAAATCAGAAGCGCCAAGCTCAATTGCCTGCATTGTAACAGAAGCTCCCTCTGTTGCAACACTTGAAAGAATAACAACAGGAACGTCAAGGAGTAAATCTCTTCTTTTTTTCAGGAATTCAATGCCGTTCATTTTTGGCATTTCGATATCAAGCAAAACTACGTCTGGTTTAGTGTTTTTAAGTTTTTCGATTAAATCAAGACCGTTTTCTGCTTTACCGCAAACTGTCATTCCTTGAGTTTCATCAACAATACGTCCAATAAGATTCCGCATCAAAGCAGAATCATCACAAACCATTACTGAAATGTCATCCATAATATTTTGCCTTCACACTTTAATCCGCAATTGTACGGACAGTCATTTAAAGAGTTTCTCAAGAAACTCAAAGTATAATCAAACAGCATGATTTTGCATTTGATTTATACAGTTTTCCATAAATTTTTAGAATCATACAATTATTTTTGGTCTTTTTTGTAGAAACAAGCCCATTCTGTCTTTAAAAATTCAAAATCTGTTTTCATACCAAACAAAGATTCTGAATGACCTATAAACAAGAATGATTGTGGAGCCATAGAATTCCAGAAATTCTTTATAACTGTAAGTTGAGCCGGTTCATCAAAATAAATCAAAACGTTACGGCAGAAAACTACATCAAGATTTCTCGCTCCTGAATCATTTTTGAGATTGTGATAGTCAAAACGAACGGTCGATTTAATTTCATCTTTAATCTGATATCCACCCTCAACTTTTGTAAAATATTTTTGAAGATAATTTGGGGGAATTCCATCAATCTTGGAATCTGCATAAAATCCCTGTTTAGCAGTCATCAATGATTTTAATGAAATATCAGAGGCAGTAATCTGGAAGTTAAATCCTACAGGACATATTTCTTTCATAATCATAGCGATTGTATATGGTTCTTCACCTGTAGAACAACCGGCACTCCAAATCCTGATTGTGCGGTCTATTCCTTTTGATTTTTTCATTTCCACAACATTTGGAATTACATATTTTTCAAATGCATCAAAATGCGGTTGATTTCTAAAGAATCGTGTAAGGTTTGTTGTGACTGAATCCAACATTTCCTTCATTTCTTCTTTATTTTTTGTAATCAATGCATAATAATCTTTTGGAGTTGCAATATTTTTTTCGCGCAAAATGCCTTTAATTCTACTATCAAGAATCGCTCTATTTGTGTCAGAGAAAGTAATTCCACTTTCATCATAAATTATTTTTCTAAAAAGCTCATAATCAGCATCGTTTAAAACTTCATTCATAGCGTATATTATAAATGATTTTTAAATAAAAGTAAAAGATTTTTTTTAATTTTCATAGTGATTTTATTTTTAAAAATAAACAATAGACTAAACTATAAAAAATGTCATAAAAAAAACACGCACTAACTGTTTTAGCACGTGCTTTTTTATAGAATTTTAATTATTTGGTTCAATTTCGAGTATTTTATTTACAAACCGTGGCAAGGATTGTAAGGGCTGGC
>CAMEET010000054.1 GCA_945915085.1 uncultured Treponema sp.
AAACATTTTGAGGTAAAATACAGAAAAAAAGCGATTAATCAGTGGTTCCTTAAATCTTTAAAATTCAATCTCTTGTTTAAACCGTGGCAAGGATAGTAGCCCCTGCGAAGCAGTCCACTGGACTGAGCGAAGCGAGGGAAGCGGATGAGCGTTAGCGAAGGGCGAATAGCCTGTTTTTTGTTTTGTTTGATCCTGAGATTGTCGAAAGGAACAAACAAAACAAAAAGCCACCCAAAATAAAAAATAAATAATGTATATTTTCTTTATCAAAAAAATAAAATTTTTCACACCTTGAAGTAAATCATACTGAAAATTTCATGTCATTTACTTTGGAAGAATCAAAATTTTCCCAAAATGGCATTTGAGAATCGTCAAAGTCTTTGCCATTAGGGTCGCCTGTTTTGATAAAATTACACAAATAATTGCACATTTTTCTGGCTATATCATAATGTTTTCCTGTAAACGGACGCCAGCATTTTGCTAATGTTTCAAACCAGAACCATAAATCTACTGAATGGAATTTTCCTGGATTATCCCAGCCTGGAATGTCTACGTCAAAATGATAAAAATAATTTTTATCTTTGATGCCGTATTTTTCCATGAATTGCTGGTACATTATGTTTGCCTGCTTGATTGGATTTACGGTTTTTCCATCAGGTGTTTGAAAGTTGAATTCATCTGAAGTGTAACCGAACATCAAAGGAACTGATTTGAAAGCATTTTTTTCGACTGCGGAAAAGAAATCTGAATGGATAAACTTGTTGTCCAAAACTGGTGTCCATATTTTGATTGATTTTGCATGCCCGCCATATTCATCCCATTTTTGGCGAAGTTCTGCTGTGGTAAATTTTCTCATTTCTGCAAGATTCTTTGCCCCGCAAAATTCAAAAAACTGTTTTCCCATTTCTTCGGCTGTGCTTAGTGGTTTTGGATTCATCACTGTGTTTCCCGGCATGTAAAACATTCCGCTATGGCAGACTGCCCGATTGAAAAGTCCGTCTGAACCTTTGAGAATCTGGGTGAGAACGCTTGCTCCGCCCGCAGATTGACCACCGATTGTGATATTCTGGCTATCTCCACCGAATGCTTCGATATTATCTTTGACCCACTGAATTGCCATTCTCTGGTCAAGAAGTCCGAAATTTGTCGGAGCTTCTGGGTTTTCTTTTGTAATTTCAGGGTGGCTCATAAAACCAAACATATTCAGACGGTAAGCTATTGTTACCACAACAATGCCGCGTCTTGCAATTCTTTCTCCGTCAAATTCCATTTCGGCTGTAAAACCTGTTTGAAATCCTCCGCCAAAAATCCAAACGTAAACAGGCAGTTTTTGTGCATCTTTTTTTTCAAGGTCGGCTGGTGTCCAAACATTTAAATAAAGACAATCTTCGCTCATCGGGATGTCTTTATCTACCGACCACTCGCGGCAATATAAATCATCAGGATTGTAATATGGAGTTGGCTGCACTGAAATAGGACCAAATTTATATGCCTGCAATGTTCCTTCCCACTTTTCTACTGGAACAGGTGCGTGAAACCGCAAATCGCCGACAGGAGGTTTTGCAAAAGGTATTCCCTTAAATGATGTAATTCTTGGGTCTGCAGCAGGCAAACCTTCAATTTTTCCAAGTTTTGTTTCGACTGTTCTAATCATATCTTACACTCCTGATATTAAAATTTTATGGATTTAAGCTGTCCTGCACCATATCCTTTGAATGTCAGATAAATTGCATTTACTCCATCTGGAATTGCAACTTGAGCAGAATTTTCTTCCCAAAAATTTGCATACTGCACTTTGATTCTGCCAAGAACATCGCCATCCCATTGAGTGCGGACTTCAAATTCTCCATCAAAATATCCACGGTTTACAATTGTAAGTTTTTTGATATTTTTGCAATCAAAATATTTAAATCCTATAGTTGTATTATTCTGGATATTTACAATGTAACCGATTTCCTGATCACCATCGCGTCCATCCTGCGTGATTTTTGCAGCTTTTTCTCCGCCGACATATTTTTCCGGCATTTGAGTATTAAAAATATTACAGGCGATACAAGCCGGATATTCTCCTATAGCCTGCAAAGGTCCGCCATTTAATCCGCAGGAAGTGATTTCCACTTGTGCAATAGTTCCATCTTCCGCAATCTTAATTTTTTCAGCACATCCCTGTCGGCTATACCAAGTTCCGTTTGTATGACGATGATAGAAAATGTAATATTCGCCATTAATTTTTTCAAAACCACCGTGATTATTTGCTCCATAAGCTGCAGGCATATCTGAAGGTTTATAAGATGAAATACCAACATCGCAATTGCTTACGATTACGCCACGATATTCAAAATCTTTGACAGGATTCTTACTTGTGGCATAACATAGTTCATGCATAACAGCAGAAGAATATACAAAATAATAAGTATCGCCAACTTTTCTGATAGAAGGAGCTTCAAAAAATTCATGATTCTCAAAAGATGTGTTTTTACCATAACAGTCACCTGGAACTATGACATTGTAATCTTCTTCGATAGTGAGCATATCAGCTCCCAAAACAGTTGCCATTGCTCCAAGTCTGTCCTGCATGTGATTTCCGCAAAATCCTGTATAAAGATAAGTTTTGTTTCCCTCTGTGAGAACGGCAGGATCAAACTGTGGCATATTTCCCTGTTTTTCGCCGAGTCTTGTACCATCTTTGTAATGAACATAGCCGTAAAACTCGTATTTTCCAGCTGGAGTATCGCAAACTGCAACTGAAACAAAACTTACTTTATCTAAAACATAATAAAGATAATATCTTCCGTCCGGACCTTGAGTTACATCCGGTGCATACAAAACCATTCTTCCGTCTTGAGCTGGATCCTGATTTCTTTTATAGATAACACCTTCATATTTCCAGTCAGTTAAATCTAAAATGCTTGCTGAGTAGCAGACATAATCACCAGGGCAGAAAACTGCTCCGTTAAACATATCATGCGAACCAAAAACATAAACTCTGTCGCCAAAAACGTGAGGTTCACCGTCTGGTACATATTCCCAAAAAGGCATGTATGGATTAAAACACTGTTTTTTCATCTATAATATTTCACCTTCATCGTTTTACTGGAAAACTCTAAGCATAAACTGATAGAAACCACCACGAATTGCAACTGAATTGTGGTCAGCACTCATTATTTCGAACCAAAGATGCTCTACACCATTATCATTGAAAATTTTATGATATGATTTTGGGAATTGACCAACAGTTCCATCGTTTGTGCCACAACAAATCATAAAAAGTTTTGGAAGAGGATTTGATTCAACAAATTTCATATCTTCTACAGAAAGCTGACCTTCGTGACTCATAGCCCAATCTTTTGCAGGAACAAGTCCAGGAGCTGGAGCAATGGCACCAATATAACCAAAAAGGTCTGAACGCTGCAAACCGATAAAAATTGATTCACGGCCGCCCATTGAAAAACCACAAACAGCGGTATTCTCACGACCAGTTAATACTGCATAGTTTTTTTCAATGTATGGCATGATGTCATTTACAAGCTCATTGATAAAATTATCATAAGGAAGAACGGCTTCGCTTGAAAAACCAGGTTTTAAATTCGGGTCACTTGAAGCATACATATGTCCAAAAACCATGATGACTTCTTTTGCAAGTCCGTCAGCAGCAAGATTTGCCGTAATCTGGCGGAATTTATTATTGTCATCATTAATCATACAATTTTCGTCGCCAAAAATTCCATGTTGAAAATAGATGACTGGATATTTTTTTGTGCCGTCATAACTTGCTGGTAAAAGAATGGAAAAAGCACGTTCCATATTACAAGTATTTGAATGATATTTCACATGTTCAACTTTGCCAAGTTTTACATCGCTTCTCTGTTCAGAAACTTCTTTTGGGCAGTCAAAAGCAATTTCATTTCTAATCTGATATTTTTCCAAATACTCCATTTTTTTTGTTTCCTCATTTTGCTGATTTGATTGATTTTTTGATTGAATTTCTTCTTTTTTGCTAACACAACTAATGATAAGCGGAAAACTCAATAAAACACATGCTAATTTTAATGTTGATTTCATAATTAACAACTCCATATTTATGACAACACAAGGCTTACGAAAAATCCACTTCATATAAAAACAAGAAGTGATAATCCATGAGAAATTGTAAGAATATTTATAGAAGAAAACAATAAGTGAAAACCACCAATTTTGCACGAATCATGCACGAGGGAATGAGATTCTTAATGATTTTAAAAGTTAGGTCTGTCCCCCAGCAAACCGTGACCAGTTCCGAAACGTAAGTGTAGGAATAAGCCACGGTTAATAAGCAAAGCGTACTCGAAGCAAATACTGCCTAAAATACAAAATTTTATAAATTTTCGCCGTTTGATTGTATTACTGTTTTGTACCAATAAGCAGAATCTTTTGGGGTGCGTTTTTGGGTAGTGTAATCAACATGGATAAGTCCAAATCTAGGATTGTAACCGCTTGCCCACTCAAAATTGTCCATAAATGACCAGTGGAAATAACCTGCAACTTCGCATCCTTCTTCCACCGCACATTTTAACCCGCGTAAATAACGTGTCAAAAAGTCAATTCTGTTCGGGTCGTGAACTTTTCCGTCCAAACTCACCCAATCATGTGCCGACATTCCGTTTTCTGTAATAATGACAGGAAGTTTGTAGCGTTTATAATTATGTTTTATTCCCCATTTGAGTGCATCTGGATAAACATCCCAATTCAATTCTGTGTGTGCAGTGCCAAATGGTCGTGTGTAATCCCCCTGATACTGGGCTTCGTAAATATTCAAACCAAGGAAATCAATTTTTTGATTAATGATATTCATATCATCACTGCTAACCTGCGGGAACATATCTCCAGCTTCTTTTACAAGATTTTCACCGTATTTTCCAAAAACAATAGGATCCATCCAGTACTGAATAGTCCAGATAAAACCGCCAATTCCATCATAAAAATATGCATCATAAGCTGACTGTTCATCTGCAGGAGAAACAGGAATTTTTGGCTGTGTAGCAAGCGTAATTCCAATTTTTGCATCTGGAATTTCGCGCAAAACTTTTACAGCTTTTCCGTGGGACAAAAGAATGTTATGTCCAATTCTAAGTAAATCTTTTGTACCAAGCTGAAGTCCTGGAGCATGCATGCCTCCCTGATATCCACAACCGACAAAAACTGACGGTTCATTAAAAGTAATGAAATTTTTTACACGGTCACCAAAATTTTCTTTTATAACTTTAGCATATTCATAAAACCATTGAGAACTTTCAGGATTAAGCCAGCCACCTTTTAAATAAAGTGCATACGGCAAATCCCAATGATAAAGTGTGATAAGTGGTGTAATATTGTATTTCAAAAGTTCATCAATCAGGCGATTATAAAAATCTATACCTTTTTGATTCACTTTTCCAATTCCTTCTGGCAAAATGCGCGCCCACGAAATAGAAAAACGGTATGCTTTTAATCCCATTTCTGCCATGAGTTTAATATCTTCTTTGTAACGGTTGTAATGGTCGCAAGCAACATCTCCAGTGGAACCATCTTTTATCTTTCCTTTTTGATGTGTAAATTCATCCCAGATATTTGAACCTTTTCCATCAACATTCCACGCACCTTCAATCTGATAAGAAGCAGTGGCAGCTCCCCAAATAAAATCTTTTGACAATGACATAATAAACCTCACTACCATAGATTATATCATATCTTTTTAATATTCATATAATGCTAATTGATTGTTCTTGAATAATTCTATTTTATATTATGTCTATTCGATAGAGTAAATGTCAGGTATTGATTTTTTTTATGGCAGGTAGCTTTGTTGATACATATTTTTACTTATTATCGTTTGTGAACTTTTTTCTAAACTTTTTTGCATAATCCGCCGATAATAAAAAAGGAAAACTGACTTTTTTTGGAGTTGTACAATTATGAAATTTTTGAATAAAAAAATTTTTTCTATAATAATTATAATGATAACTTGTAGCAGTTATTTTTTTGCTTCTTCATTTTTTTCTGGATATGCTGGAGGCAAACTGAATTACAGTACAAACCCTGACGCTGAACAATATGACCCAGATTTAAAACTTCAGGCTTTTTTTGCTGGTCAGTTTAATCTAAATGAAAACTTTTGGACACATCTTGAATTTTCTGTTGATACAAATGATTTAATTAACGAGAATTTTTTTACCGCAACAGAATCTTTATTTCAAATTGATGAACTTTCACTGATTGCTCGTGCACAAACGCAGAATGCAAGTAATTATTTTAGTGCTTTTGTGGGAACTTATGATCCAATTGGTTCTGATGTATTTTTGCAAAGATATTTTAGCATAAAATCGATTACTTCAAAACTTTCTGATAGTTATCTTGGACTTGCAGGTTCGATTCTGTATCCTCATTTTGGTTTTGGAATTTCTGATGTAGTAAAATTTTATCAAAGTCCGATTGCTATTGGAGGTTATTTATATTTTAATCATGAAGATTCTAAATTCTTTGTTTTTAATGCAGATTTGAGAGCTGCTTGCGTTTCTCGATATTTCACTTGTGATTTTGCATTAGGACTTGGTATTCCACTAGCAAACAATCAAGAAGATTATATTATTGCTGTAGAAAAACTTTATTGGCACGCAGGAACTACTATGCTTTTTGGAAACGACTACACTACTTCACTGTTTGTTCAAGCAGGTCTTTACAATGCAACCTTTAAAAGTAACAACAATGTGATTGTAGGTAAAGATGATATATACCTTTTGCTTGAACCAAGATTTTTCACAAACAATTTGCATATTAATTTGAGTTTTTACAGTCTGCCTCCAAAAACTGTAAGAAAAATGCTTTTTGTAGAAGACACGCTTGGTTTTGATGCAAATATTTATTCTGACTCTGTAATGATTGGTGCAAAACAGTTAACTATCGGAAGTCATCTTGCATTTTCTTTTATAGATAAATCTCTGTTTGACTTTTCATCAGGAAATTTGATGGATAATGGATATAATATTGATTTAACTCCTTATATTTCGACTGATTTTTTAACTGGCGAACTTCATATTCAGGGGAAAGTAAAACTTATGGAATTTGCAAGAGGATTTGCTGCTAAAGCTTTCAGTGTAGATATCGGTTACAGAACTAAGTTCTAGTGTTTGTCTTTTAATTTCGCCAGTGCAGTGTGAATGGTGCAGGGTTTGAATCTGCACAGCGCACCGAGGCTTGAACAGGCGGCGAAGCCGAGTCCGAAGGACCGAGCGTGAGCGAGCTGTGAAAGGCGACTGACTGACTGCACTCTGCTGAATTCATAATCAAAAAATTTACTTGTATTTGTAACTTTTTAGTGTTATTTTTGATTATATGAGTATGACTAACGATGAAGATTATATTGGTGATGAACTGACGATGCCAACTCTTCCAGTTCCAAACCAATCGCCTGCAAATCCTGATGATTTTTACAAGATGGCATTTCAATTTCAAAAAATTATGATGATTTATGAAAGTGCCATCAAACAGATAGAAACAAAACTTGATATTCTAAATAAAGAAAATAAGGTAAGCCGCAAAAGAAATCCTATTGAAACAATCAAAAGCAGAATTAAATCGCCGGATAGCATTGCAAAAAAACTTGAAAAAAAGCATTTGCCGGTAACTTTTGAATCTATGATGACGAATTTGAATGATATTGCTGGAGTGCGCGTAATTTGTCCATATATTTCTGATATTTATAGTGTGCGGGAGATGCTTTTGAAGCAACCGGATATTACTTTGATTCAGGAAAGTGATTATATCAGCGAGCCGAAACAAAGCGGTTACAGAAGTCTGCACCTGGTTATTGAGGTGCCAGTCTATCTTTCAAAAACAGAACATAATGTTCGTGTAGAAATTCAGTTACGAACGATTGCAATGGATTTCTGGGCGAGTTTGGAGCATGAACTGCACTACAAAAACGATGCCGATGTGCCTGACAGTATTCGACGGGAACTTTTCCGTGTGGCAGAAACTATTGCAATGACTGACCGCGAAATGGAAGAAATTGCACTGGAACTGCAGGCTTTGGATTAATTTCTGCGATTTGCCGGAGTTTTTATGAGAAACGCATTTTTTAACGAAAGAACTGATGAGAATTCTGACAAATGGGAACAGGCTGTCAAGCGAGAAGTTCCTATTTATTCACGAAATGATGTGCGCACTGAATTTGAGCGCGATTACACAAGAATTTTACATTCGCAGGCTTACAGAAGGCTTAAACACAAAACTCAAGTGTTTTTTGCACCGCACAACGACCATATCTGCACGAGGATGGAACATGTTATGCACGTTGCTTCAGTTGCATCGACAATTTCTAAATTTTTGGGCTTAAATGAACAGCTTGCCAGTGCCATTGCAATGGGACATGATATTGGACACGCACCTTTTGGTCACCACGGTGAAGATTGTCTGAACAAACTTCTGGAACAAAAACAAGGTCACAATGCTCCCAAAAAATTCTGGCACGAAAGAAACAGTCTTTTTTTTGCTGACTACATTGAAACGCTTCAGGATCCCAACGGTGTGGAACAGCCTTTAAATTTGACTTATGCTGTGCGCGACGGTTTGATTTGCCATTGCGGTGAGATTGACCAACAGGGCATAAAACCTAGAAAAGAAGCGATTGATTTGTATTCGATGAAACGACCTGGATTTACCCAGCCTTTTACATGGGAAGGTTGTGTTGTTAAAATTGCAGATAAAATTGCTTATCTGGGACGGGATATTGAAGACGCACGAGCTTATCATATTCTTGATATGTCAGCCTATCGCCAGCTGCGTGAAATTGTTGGTTCAACGCTCGGTTTTGAAAGGAAAGGTGCGCATGCCCTCAGAAGCGGAAAAGCTGTGAACACAACTACACTCATTAATGATTTGATTGTGGATTTATGTGAACAAAGCAGCCCCGAAAAAGGACTTTGTTTTTCTGATGAATATTTTAAGTTTATTTTAGAGCTCAAAAAGTTTAATTTTGCAAGGATTTACAATCACTGGAGGCTTGGAGAATTTGCTATTTATGCAGAAAATGTCATCGGAACAATTTTCAGAACACTGCAAAAAACAAAACTTTATGCAGAAAATGGACGTGTAGCTCAGGCTTTGCAGCATTACCCGAAACTTTGTCAGACTTTTGAGGACTGGCTCATCAAATATACCTCGTACAGACCGTTTATTTCGGAAAAACACAGTTTTGTAGATAAAAAAGCGATTTTAAAATACAACACAATTCCAGTTTTTGAACTGCATGATGATGAATCTTTTACAAAATGCATTATTGAATACATTTCGGGGATGACTGACCAGTTTGCAATTCAGATTTATGAAGAAATCATCACTTTTTAGTTTGCATCTGCATTTACACTTTTTGATTTTTCTGATTTTTGAATAATTCAACACAATCTTTTTCAGGGATGGCACGGCTGTACAAGAATCCCTGAATGTAATCAGCACCAGCCTGTTCTACAATTTGATTTTGAGTTGAAGTTTCCACCCCTTCTACAAGAATGTTTAAGTTGGAATCTTTGAAAGTACTCAAAATGTTGCTGAAAAAACGTTCGCCTTTTTTGTCTTCTTCAGTCATCAAAACAAGACTTCTGTCAATTTTTATTGCAGAGAACGGCAGCATTACGACATTTGCAAGATTTGAATATCCAGTTCCAAAATCATCCAGATAGAATTTTATGCCCAAATCTGAAAGTTTTTTCATATTCTCAAGGACAATGTTAAAATCATCAATAAAAATGCTTTCTGTAATCTCCATAATGATATTCTGAGGTGAAACATCATATTTTTTCATAATAGAATTGACTGTTTCTACGATATTTGGATTTACCATCTGATAAACAGAAAAGTTCACAGAAACGGCAGGAACTAAATCCCTGTTTTCTGAAATAAAACGGCACACTTTTTCGAAAACAAGATTTCCAAGTTTTTCAATAAGGCCACGATTTTCTGCAACTTCCACAAATTCAGCAGGCGGAATATTTCCAATCTCTGTAAAATTCAAACGAGAAAGTGCTTCCATATATGTAAATCTTTTTTCCTGAACAGAATAAATCGGCTGAAACCACACCTGAAACTGTTTAGAATCAATATTCAGTTCGCGTTTAAGGATTTTGTAAATCTTGCGTTTTCGTTCCATATCCAAAAGAGTTTTTTCATCGCAAACATGAAGTGTGTGAACACCTTCCTTTTTGACTCTTGCAAACATGCTGTTTATGACTTCGGTGACAGTTTCGTAAGTAACATTACCTTTTGAAAAACTCACACCAACATAGTAAACATCAAGCGGAGACGGCAAAATGTCTTCATAGTTATTATTCAAATCTTTTATAAATTTTTCAATCTGGTCAGAATTTTTATATAATTCTTCTATATTACTACATACACCAGCAAATCTGTTTGAAGCAACATGATAAGAATAATTTCTGAAACAATTTGAGATGCTCTTTCCAATGCTGAATAAAAGTTGATTCATCTCTGTGGAATCCATATTTTGCATCAGATTGTTAATATTCTCGATAGAAAGTGCAAATATAAATCCTTCTGTTTTTTTATCTGTAACATGCTTTTTTAGTTTTGTTTCAGTCATGAGACCAGTTACATTATCATATTCAATCAAATCAGTTTGAATTGTAATATATGCAAAAAATAGGGCTACAAATGAGGAAAGTCCTGTCATAATAGTTTTGGGATTAAAAATCTGGAAACTCAAAACAAAAAGTGAAATAAAAGGATATAGCAAAAAAACGAACAAAAGGCGACGTGGGATGGATTTTCGTTTTACAATCATGCAACCAACAGAATGTGCAGCATAATAAAGTGTTGTTGCATAAGTGATATTTTTGAGATTTCCTCTGACATACCCTACACCACTAACATATTTAAAAACCCAACCTGTTTTTATGTTTAAAAGGATAAATATAGCATAAATAATGTAAACAACACCATTAACTATCATAATCAACTTGCCGGTAGAAGAATAGGCAAATGCTACACTGTTTGCATAACAACATAAAATGTAAGGTACCATGCACAAAAACAAAAAGAAAATTGTGGTTATAAGAGTATCAAGCCACAACGGAAGCTTATCATAATATGTAATGCAAATGACAGAAATGATATCACAAAAAGCGGCCACAAACGAAGAAATACTTCCCCATACAAAAAATCTGTGCCTTTTGCTGTCTATAGAAAATGTCATCAAGACATTAAAAATCAAAATCAACGAGAGAATGCAGGTTATAATTTCGCCAAAACAATTATAGTTCAGTTCATCAAAAAGCATAAGATATTCTATCACAATTTTTTATTTTTCAAAAGTAAATTTTTGACTATTTTTTTTTTGATTATTTCAAATAATCTGTTGTTTTCAAATAATCTGTTGTTTTCAAATAATCACAATATTATACAATTAAAAATTCTCATGAAAAAGTAGTTTTTGGAAATATCTTTTTTACGTTTACATACCTAACAGAATATTACTCTTCTTAATATTTACAAAAAAATCTAATAACATTTTTTTCTAAAGTGTGGTTTAAAACATGCCGATAATTTTAGGGTAGTATTGTAACTTCGAGGAATAATGAATAGACAAAGAATTTTTATTATTTTATTTTCTCTTATGTTTTGTAAAATGAAACTTTTTACAGAAGATTTTGTTGTCCCAACAATAACTTCTCCTTATGCAATTGAGAATGCAAAATTTGACAGTACAGGCAATCATTTTGCATATGAAGTTGCAGATAAATATTATGTTCGAAATTCACAATCGTTAATTCTTGAAGATGTATTTGATAAAAATCAGATAACTCAACTTTCACCTTTTGGAAACATGCAAAATAAAAAAGATTATCCTGCTGTACATATCACACAAAGTGGAAAGTCTATTATTATTGCTACACAAAAAGAATCAAACAGCAATATTTCATCAAAAACAATCTCAAATCTTCCAGTAAATGTGAAAAACGCTTCTACCAATAAAGCACAAACTTACGTAGCTTTTATTGGGGAGGATAATAATTGTTACGTTTATGATATTGCATCAAATTCTCAGATTTCAAAAATTCCATGTTCTAAAGAAACTTCTGATTTAGTATTAACAAATAAAAATAAAATCGTGATTAGCGACAGTCCAAAATCAATTGGAATTTATAACTTTGAAGGAAAAAAAGAAAAACAATTTACATCATCGAGTAAAATAAATGGATTTACTCTTTCAAATGATGAAGAAACTTTAGTAACCTACAATGATAATGGTATTATAAATTACTATAATACTAAATCAACAAAACAGATAGGTTACATTCCAAATTTTGGTTCAAAACAAATCAATGATGTTACGCTTAGCAAAGATTCAAATCGTCTTTTGATTACAGGCAAAGATAATAAACTTTATATTGTAAAAACAAAGGATGTTTTATACTCTGAAAATACAATTGCTCCACCAAGCAAACAGTTTACAATCGATTACAAAACAAAAAATCCAAATGCACAAAAATCTGGAATAACAGAATTTTTAATAGATGAAACTTTGAATAATCATATTGAAAAAAATCCAGAATATATTACTTCCACCTTTGAACAAGAATTAGAATCGCAGAAATTTAAATTATCAGAGAATAATACAACTGAACCTACAGTTATTGGAAAACAACCTGAACAGGCAAATTTTCCTTCGAGCATTAAAGAAAAAAACAAAGAATATACGTTCAGTAATCAACCTGAAAAAATATTTGAAAACAAAGAAATTACTCGTAACACACAGTATCCAAAAGACTATCCTGCTCCACTTAATCAAGAGGAAGATAACAAAACAGAAAATAATAAAATCATAGAAACAAAAATAATTTCCAAACAGAATACTGTTACCACAGAACAACAAGAAAATGAAGATTCATTACAAAACAATGAATTATCAAATGAAGAAAAAAAGGCTCTGGAAAAAGCTGAAAGAGAAGCCAAAAAACTTGCTGCAGCAGAAGATAAAAAGAAAGAAGCTGAAGAAAAAAAAGCTGCTAAAGAGGCAGAAAAAACAGCAAAACAAAAAGAACGCGAAGAAAAACAAAAAAATAAATTGACTTTAAAAGAATTCTTTGAACAAGAAGATATTAAAACATATTACAAAGATGGTCATGGAATTCTTGCTGATGTAGGAATAAAAACTCAAAAAAAACCTTATTTATTTGATTTATCATTAACAACAGGTTATTATAATTACGATATTCTGCAGCCATTCTACTTTGGAGGAATTATAAGTGGGTCAATTGGTTTTCCAGTTTCAGATTTTCCATATAAATATCATACAGAATCTGAAACAATTAACAATCCTGTTTATGTTGATTTATTTTTTGGAATTCCTATTGGATTCTCAATCTACCCTTGGAAAAACAGTGTTGAATTGTATGCAGAGATTGACAATGGTTTAGGATTAGTTAAATTATGGAATGGAGGGTTTGGACAAAATTCTGTTGCCGGTAAATTTTATCCTATCTATGAGCTTAAGGTTAAAATCGGCGTTGCTTGGGATTTTATAAATTTATCTTTATGCGGAAATTATGATATAATGAAAGGAGTAAGTTTTGAAATCCAATTAGGGTGTATAATCAATATTGGAGGAACACGAACAATAGGAAGCTTAACACAGGAAAAAAATGATGAAATTGCAAAATAAGATTATTTTTTTTTACATCACAGTTTTCTCGTTAATCTATCTTTCTTGCAGCACTTCTTATGATTCTGTTTTAGGTGATTATAATTCTATGTTTGAGATAGATTATTCTGATTCTATTACTAGCGATATGTTAAGTCCTGGAGATGAAGGTTTTAATCCTAAAGAAATGCTTTTAGATGAATATTTTCTTGGCTCTGATTCAAGTTTATTTATCTCAGCACCACCTTATTCTTCTAGTTTTGATTGGCGTGTTTCAAATCCTGAGGATGATACGCTTATCGCTATCACTTTGTTTGGCAATAATTATGCACAGTACGTTGCTACTGATAAAGTTTTTTCCATAAATGCAAGAACTTGTGGACTCGAAGAAGGAAAAACATACAAACTAACTTTACAAGTTACAGATGAAGGAGGGTTATTATATACAGATACATGTGCTTTGGTAATCTATAAAAGATATAATTTTAATTAACCAAAAAAACTAAATTAAGTTTATGAATTGTTCTTTTGTAGATTGTTGGATGTTCCAAGTTTTGGGACAAGTTATAATATTAAATTTATTGGAGACAATATGAAAAAATTTACAAAAATTGTTGCTCTTACGGCAACATTAATGTCTTTTCTCTTCACGAGCTGTAATAATCTTTCAACAGGTTCTGTAAGTGGAGATTTTAAACAAAATATTACAAGCTTTGAAATTATTGCTATGGCGGATTCCAATTTAGTTGATTTTTCTTCATCAACAATCGATTTGTCTAGTGATTCAGAAACTGCAAAATCAATTGCTGCAAGAACAATTGCTCCTGCTGCTTTAGATGGAACTTCAGGTCTTAAGTTTTACTTAGGAGGCTTAAATAAAGTTAAGTCAGAAAAAGTTTTTGCTACAAACGTTACGTTTATAAGTGAAGGAGGCAGTAAAACAAAAGGTAAAGTTACAGTAGATCTGGAAGCTTCTAATTATTCTTTTATTCTTGTAGCTTTATTGAATTCAGATGCTGAATCGGCTAACATAACTAGTACAACAGAAGTTTCATCATTATTAAATAAAGCTGTTTTAGTTGGATATGCAAATGCAGATCTGCGCTATCCAAAAGAAGCTGCAAAAGTAAATTTCTACCTTTCTTCTGATGGATTAACAGGAACCGGTTCAGTAGATTTTAAATTCTACCTTGATAACTGGTCTGATAGCAGTAAAAACCAAAAAATTGGTGGCGAAGGACAAAACAAAGATAATAATGTTATCTCTGATGCTACTATAAAACTAACAAATTACAGAACAAATGCATTGATTACAGGAACAGACTACACAGGTGTAAATTTTACTAATAAAGAAGCCGCAACTGAAGGTTCTACTATAGTTTATAATTCAGGCACTTTATCATCATCATCAGCTCTTGGTTCTTTACAAGCTGGAACGTACAATATTGTTGTTTCATTCACAAAAGATGGAAGAACATATTCTTATAGTGATGATGTAAAAGTTTTACCTGGTCAAACAACTTCTGCAATTATAGCAATTCCAGATTTGTTAGTGGGTGCTCCAGAAGCTCCAGAAAAATTTGTTCAGACTTATGCAGAACCAGCAGCCAGTGATTCAGATAATTATTATGTATACTTTACTTGGGAAGATAAATCGAAAACAGAACAATACTTTGAAGTTCAGCTTTTCGATATTACAGCCACTACTATTCCTGTAACTGCTACAAACGAAGAAGCTACATGGACTGATTCTACAATTTCAAATACTTATTCATATGATACAAATTTCTATGGTTTAAAAGACACTTCAAAACCAAGCTGGTATGCAGGAAGTTTACAGAAAAACAATAAATTTGCAGCATTCTATATGCCGCTTGGTAAACGTTACCTTGCCAGAATTCGTGCTGTAAGTGAAGCAGGAGAATCGTCATGGGTATATGCACAAAATCCAACAAAGGCTAGTGAATCAGACCCTGATCCTACAGTTTCAATTCAAATACCAGTTTCAGAAGTAACTGCAGAAGATGTAAAACTTGGTCAAGCAAAAACTCTCACAGGTAAAAAATTTGCTACAAATATAATTAATCTTTACAGAATCAGATACATGCCAAATGGTGGAGCTTTTGAAAGTGCACAACAGACTGTATTCTATTTTTCACAAACACAAGCTGGAACAGCAATTATGTGTCCTGATGGTACTCATGATAATAATGTGCCTTATGTAGCAACTCCTGGTACAATTTCATTGAAACAAGGAAACATCTTCTGGACAAACTGGAAAATAAATCAAACTAGTGGAGAAACTTATCCTAGCAAATTCAATAAAGTTCAAAACGATAGTGAATATGACGCTACAAAACTATATTATGTACAATCTGCTTTAGATACTCCTGATATCAATGGTAGCACATCATATTACGCTATTGCTCCAGTTCAGCCAACTTCAGGCACTGACGCTGTGAATAAATTCTATAACACTGGTGTTCCTGAGAATTACATGGGATTCTCAAATCTTATTCTTTATGCAAACTATACAAAGAACACTTTTGGTGTTCAGATAGATAACCCTGAAGATAATCTGTTTAGTAAAAACTATGACGTTACTATAACAGGTTCAGGAACAGGTACAGCTCCAAATATTACAATTGGAAGTTCTGGTGCTTGTGATATTCAAAGAACTGGTGATAATTATACACTCACATTGGCAAAATGGACATTTGCTGCAAAAGGGGATGCAAAAGTTACCTACAGCAAAATCACAGGTGAACTTTTTGAAATGGGAACAAATGCAGGAGATGTAAGTAAAGGATTCTACACAGCAAGTTCTAACCAGATTGACATGGGATTAACAACTTTGACTGCTGGAAAGTATAAACTTATTTTCAAAGGTTACGTTGGGGCTTCTGTCCAACCATACACATACACTGTATATATTACTCTCACTGACTAATATAAAATGAGATTTTTTTGGAGACTGCTTATGCAGTCTCCTTTATGGTGTATGTTTTATGAAAAAGTTTGAATTGTTCGGTTCAATAGTTACAATTTTCTCTTTTCTTTTCTTTAGTTGTAATAATTTGGCTTATGACATTACCGTAAGTCCAAATCATACAGTAAGGAGAACTGTAACTATTACCGTAACATCAAATTCAAATCTTTTGAGTTTTCCTAATAATAATGAACCTAATATACTATCGCAAAAAACTTCAAGAACCATAGCACCAGCTGCCATTTCTTCTTCAAATCTGAATTTTTATCTTGGTGGAAAAGATGTTCTTTACAATAAAAAACTTCCAGTTCAGAAAGTTAATTTTTTGGAAACACAACCTCAACAAGGAAAAATAACGCTTGCACTTGATTCGTCAAGTTATTATCTGACATTAATAGCAGTTGACAGTTCAACAGATAATACTGTTTTAAATAGTGACACATATATAGAAAACTTACTTGAAAAAGCTGTTTTATGTGGAAATACAACAGCAGATTTACTTTACAGTGATACCACAACTCCTATCATTTTTTATATGACAGCTGATGGGTTACATGGGCAAGGGAACTATGATTTTTCATTATATCTTGATAATTGGAGTTCCCAAAGTCTGATTTCTGATAGAGGTGACAAAGTTTGCCAGACAATTCAGGATGTCGAAGCTGGAATCTATCAAAATAATAATCTCGTTGGTGAGAAATCAAGTTTATCATTTGATACTCCTCAACAAGAAAATTCTGTTTTATCTTACAAGGGTTCTCTTTCGGCTGGAAATTATGAATTAAGACTCACATTTATTAAAGATAAAAAGAAGTTTTCTTATGTAGAAGATTTTGTAATCATTCCTGGTCAAACTACTTCAAGTATTGTCCCTATTCCAGATTTACTTATGAATCCACCTGAACCTCCATCTAATTTTTCACAAGGTTATGTACTTTCAGATGATTCAAATGCTGACTATTATTATCTTGTTTTCAATTGGAAAGATAATTCAAATACAGAAGAATATTTTGAAATTCAAATTCAAGATGAAAATTCAAATACTATTAATGTTACTCCATCAACAACTATTGATGAAAATGCATGGAATACACAGTTAGAAACCTACACTTCTTCTTATGGACAAGATTTCTATGGAAGTAAAAACTGGTATGCTGGAGATTTGGATAAAAACAGTACTTGGGC
>CAMEET010000055.1 GCA_945915085.1 uncultured Treponema sp.
GAAGCAAAAAGCCACCCAAAGAATAAAAATTTAAAACTCGACATTTGTCCTATTAGATTTAATTATATAAATTTAAACAAAAAAAGGTATGAAAAATAATAAGATTCTAGAGATAAGTTAATGGCTATAAATTCCCTTGAAGAATCAGGAAAAAAAAGGTAATATATTTTTTCAAAAGAGTTTCTAATTTATTAGATTCATATTTTAATAGGAGTTTTATTATGGTACCTACTTTGATTAAAGATTTACTTTCTACAAAACCAGAAGGTCAGTTGGTAAAAGTATGTGGTTGGGTTCGTACTGTCCGTGATTCTAAAGGACTAGTCTTTATTCAGGTAAATGACGGCAGTTGTTTTGCAAATATTCAATTAACTTTTGATAGAAATTCTCCTTCAAATAATGCAGATATAAATAATATAGAAGAAAACTTAAAAAAACTTAATACAGGAGCTTCAGTTCGTGCAACAGGTCTTTTGATTGAAAGTCCTGCAAGTGGACAGGCAGTGGAAGTTACACTTGAATCTCTAGAATGTCTTGGTGTTTGTAATCCAGATGAATATCCTTTGCAGAAAAATAAAATGTCAATGGAATATCTTCGCGAAAATGCACATTTGCGTGCGAGAACAAATACTTTTGGAGCAGTTTATCGCGTGCGAAATCAAATGGCATTTGCCGTTCATTCATTTTTCCAGGAAAGAGGATTCCAATATATTAATGCTCCTGAAATTACTTGTTCAGATTGTGAAGGTGCAGGCGAAATGTTCCAGGTCACAACTTTGAGCATGGAAAAAATTGCAGAAATGGGTGTGAAAGCCGGTATCGGTGGAATGAAAATTGAAGATGCTCATAAAATTGTTGATTATTCAAAAGATTTTTTTGGTAAAAAAGCAAGTCTTACAGTTTCAGGTCAGCTTGAAGCAGAAACTTTGGCAACCGCTTTGAGCCGTGTTTATACTTTTGGACCAACTTTCCGCGCAGAAAATTCAAACACTCCTCGTCATCTAGCTGAATTTTGGATGATAGAACCTGAAATGGCTTTTTATGATCTTGATGACGATATGGATATTCAGGAAGATTTTGTTAAATATCTTTTGAATTGGGCTTTGACAAAATGTCGTTCTGATTTGGAATTTTTTGACAAGAGAATTCAGCCAGGTTTGATTGAAAATCTAACAAAAGTTGCAAATGCAAAGTTTGTACGTATTTCCTATACTGATGCAATTGCAAAACTTGAAGAAGCTTCTGCAAACGGTGCAAAATTTGAGTTTAAACCATACTGGGGTTGTGATATTGCAACAGAACATGAACGTTATTTGACAGAAAAGATTTTCGGTTGCCCGGTTATGGTTTACAATTATCCAAAAGAAATCAAATCTTTTTATATGAAGCAAAATGATGATGGTAAAACTGTAAAAGCTGTCGATGTGCTTGTTCCAGGCATTGGTGAACTTATCGGCGGTTCAGAGCGTGAAGAAAACTACGAAAAACTTCTTGCAGCCTGCAAAGAACGCAATATGGATATGTCAAATTATCAGTGGTATCTTGATTTGCGCCGTTTTGGAACAGTTCCTCACTCAGGATTTGGTCTTGGTTTTGAAAGATTGATTCGTTACGTCACAGGAATGGAAAATATCCGCGATGTAATTCCTTATCCACGCGCTCCAAAACTTGCAGATTTCTAATTTTTTTTGATTTCTGCTATAAAGGATTTTTATGACGAAAGAAAATAAAACTTCAGATAATTTTTTTACGCGGATTTTCCGTAAGTTTTCTCAGTTTTGTTTTCTTTCTGTCAAGAATGCAAATGAAAACATGATTTGGGAGAGTGCATCTGCTTGTGCTTTTGGATTCATTTTTTCATTTATTCCAGTCGTTTTGATTATTTTAACAGTCCTTGTGACCGTCCTTAAACTTTCTCCAGAAATTTTAAGTTACGTTATCGATTTTGCAAATCAGTTTAAGTCGTTTTATGATTTTACTCCATTAATAAATACACTATTAAAGATGAAATCAATCTCGATTATCGAAATTTTTCTTGCAGTTTGGGTAATCTGGATGGCAAGAAAACTTTTTTATTCTGTAGTCAGCGGAATAAACAGAATTTTCCGTTCTGTCACAAAGCGGCTTTCTGTAGTTAATCAGATGTTTTCAATAATCTCAGAATTTGTTGTTGTTCTTATTTTTATTTTAGTCATTCTTTTTTCATTTTTGTTTAATAAATTAAATCAACTCCCTTTTTTTAAGCTCCTTAATTCTTCATTTCCAGTTCTTTTCAGTACTGGTTCAAATAAACTTATTATTTCTGTAACATATCTGTTATTTTTCATTTTCAGTGTTTACAGTTATAAAATTCTTTCTGGCGCAAAACCCAGATGGAGAACATGCATATTTTATGCGGCAGTTTCTACAGGCGTAACATTTGGAATTTCTTTTTTTATCAACAAGTTTATGAGGATAACAAATTACAACATTGTTTATGGAGCAATCAGCACGCTCGTTATCCTTTTGTTTAAAGTCTATCTCTTTTTTGCCGTTTTTATGTTTTGTGCTCAGATGCTTTATGTCAGCGAGTTTTTTGAAAATCTGATGATTTGTGAACTTTATTACGCTCAGACAGTTAAAAAAAATCAAGTGAATATAATTTTTTATGAAAAAATGTTTAAAAATCCTGTTTTTTCTGATGCTTTTATAACAAAACAGTATAAAAATCAGCAGAAAATTTATTCCCCAGAGGATGATGCAGAATTTGTTTTTTATTTGAAGAACGGAATAATTCTGGATATTCAGGCAAATCACTGCAAAACTTACAGAAATGGTGATTTTTTTGGCGAATCCTGCATTATTTTAAATGAAAAAAGAAAATCAAATGCAATTGCAGTCGGCGAATGTGAAGTCAGCTACATTCCAAAAGATGTTTTTCAAAAAATTCTGGCTGATTATCCGAAACTTGGAAAAATTGCTTTACAGAAAATGTAGATGGAAAAAATATTGTTCAGAAGGCAAAGATTTTTTAATTTGTCTAAAAACATAGTTTTTTGGGACTTTCCCGTTGCTTCAAGTTTTTGCGTGAGCGCTGGGAGCACCTGCGAAGCAGTCCCGGAACGTAGTGGAGGGATGAGCCGCGGTTAGTCGGCGAAGTGCGTACATAGCGACCCGGAGCGAAGTTTACGAAGCGAAGGGGCACGCCAATATTAATATTATGAAATCAAAAATTATTTTTACTACTTTACTTATTGAAAAATCTCCTCAGGCTATTCCACTTGGTGCGGCTTGTGTTGCTTCGGCTGTAAAAAACAGTTCTTTGACAAAAGATTTGTGCGATGTGGAACTTCTGGCATTTAATATAGAAGATTTTGAGAATTTATGGAAACAAAAACTTGAAAAAATTGATTGTCAGAATCAAAATGATTTTTCGGACGCTTCCAATGATGAAAGTTTTGATTATTTTTGTGCAGATTTGATTTCAGAAAAACTTCTTGCAGAAAAGCCTGAAATCGTGGGATTTTCTGTTTTTGTTTGGAACAGCAGAATTTTACAGATTGTTTCAAGAAATCTTAGAAATCACGGTGTTTTTACTTTTGCTGGTGGACCTGAAATCACTTCGCATCCGCAAGTGTTTGATGCTTTTGACAAAACTGTCTGTGGCGAAGGTGAAGCAAAAGTTCCTGCTGTCATTTATGAAAAAATTACTGGGCAAAAAACTGAAGCTTGCAGAATTGATTATGATAATCTTTCTTCCTGCTATCTTGACGGTACACTTAATGTTTGTGATTATGAAGGCGCGCTTTGGGAACTTGCTCGTGGCTGTCCTTTTAAATGTTCGTATTGTTATGAATCAAAAGGTGAAAAAAGTGTCAGAAAGTTTCCGATGGAGCGGATTGAAAAGGAACTAGATTTATTTGCTCAAAAAAAGGTTCCTCAGGTTTTTGTGCTTGATCCTACTTACAATGCGGACAAATCACGAGCAATTCAGCTTTTAAAAATGATTGCAAAAAAAACTCCTAATACTTTTTATTATTTTGAAGCCCGCGCCGAATTTATTGACAGAGAACTTGCTTCATATTTTGCAAAAATTCCTTGTGCTTTGCAGATTGGTTTGCAGACTGCCGACGAAAACGTTGCCCGCCTTGTAAACCGTCCTTTTAATCTGAAAAATTTTACAAAAAAAATCGGTGTTTTGAATGAAACTGGTATTGTTTTTGGGCTTGATGTGATTTATGGACTTCCTGGTGACACTTTTGCAAGTTTTAAGAATTCTGTAAATTATGCAGTTTCGCTTTATCCGAATAATCTTGAAATTTTTTGTCTTTCCGTTTTGCCGGGGACAACTCTTTTTGATGAAGCTGAAAAACTTCATCTTACTTTTGAAACAGAGCCTCCTTATCATGTTTTACATACTGACAGATTTTCAGCAGCTGATTTGCAGAATGCACGGAAAATCGCTGAAGGCTGTAATATTTTTTATAATGAAGGAAGGTCTGTCCCTTGGTTTAACACAATTTGTCATACTCTGAAAATAAAGCCAGCTATTTTTTTTGAAAAATTTTATAATTTTTTAAATTTAAGTGGAAAAACTTATGAACTAAATTGTAAAAATCATTATAATCACAAATATATAGAAGAATTACAAAAGAAATTTGTGAAAGAACAGTTTGCTCAGAAAAATATTTTAAGGCTTTATAATGTAGCTCAAGATTTAATCAGCTATCACGGTGCTGTTTCTCGAAAAACTGATACTGGAAAGTCTGAAACAATTTTCCTTCATTATCCGCCTGAGTTTCTTGATTCTGAATATGCATTTGATTTGGATTTTTTTGTAAGAAATGTCAAACCAAAATCTGTTCAATTTAAAACTTAAATCATAATTCAAAATAATTGTACAACATGGAGGAAAAAAATGGCTAAAACAATTCCCGCACGAAAAGATGTTCCTGCAAAAGATAAATGGAACTTGTCTTCTATTTATAAATCTGATGAACAATGGGAAGAAGAACTCAAAAAAATTCCTGAGTTTTCAAAAAAAGTTTTGCAATTCAAAGGAAAACTTGCAGAATCATCTGATTCTCTTTTGAATGCACTTAAAGCTCTTGAAAATGAAATGCTCATAATCGAAAATGTATATCACTATGCAGCATTACAGCATGATGCAGATCAGGATGATACAGCAGCTGCCGACAGATATGGACGTGCAATGATGGCTTACACTGCAGCCAGCACAGAAATCAGTTTTTTTGAACCTGAAATTCAGGCAATTCCAGAAAAAGACCTTCTGCAATGGATTGAAAAACCGGAATTTGCAAATTATAAAATATACATTAAAAAACTTCTTCATTTTAAAAAATATATTTTAAGTGAAAAAGAAGAACGGCTTTTGTCTTTGCAGGCTGAAACTGCCCAAACTGCCGATTCTGCTTTCAACTTTTTGACAAATGTGGATATGAATAAATCTTTCGGAACAGTCACTGTTGATGGCGAAGAACAGCAACTTACAGAAACTACATGGTCAGTTTTTATGCATTCTCAGAATAGAAAAGTTCGTGAAGAAGCATACAAAAAATTCTATGGAAAATTTGAAGAACATCAGACAACAATTGCAGCTTTGTATGCAGGAAGTGTAAATCAGGATGTTTTTATGGCACGTGCCAGAGGTTATGATTCATGTCTTCATTCTGCTTTATATGGAAACAAAGTTCCACAGTCAGTTTACCTCAATCTCATTGAATGCATTCACAAAAATCTTCCTGCACTTCATGAATATTATTCACTTCGAAAAAAAGCACTTGGACTTGACGAACTGCGCCATTATGATGTTTATGTTCCGCTTGTAAAATCTGTGGAAACAAAAACTTCTTATGAAGAATCTGTGGAAATCTGCCGCAACGCGCTTGCTCCTCTTGGAAAAGAATATACAGACCGTCTTTGTGATGGACTTTTGAACGACTGGGCTGACCGTTATGAAAATACTGGAAAAAGAAGCGGTGCTTTTAGTTCAGGTTGTTACACTGGTGACCCGTTTATTCTTTTGAATTATAATGATTCGAATATTCGTGATGTATTTACAATGGCACATGAAGGCGGACACAGTATGCACAGCTGGTATTCAGTTCATAATAATCCTTTTATGAGTTATGAATACACAATTTTCGAAGCAGAAGTTGCATCAACTTTCAACGAAGAACTTGTTTTTGATTATCTTCTGGAAAATGCAAAATCTGATGAAATGAAAAAATATCTTCTTGCAATGCGTGCTGATGACATTCTTGCAACACTTTACAGACAAACAATGTTTGCAGAATTTGAACTTAAAACACATGAATTTGTTGAAAATGGAACTCCACTTACTGCAGAACTTTTGCGCAAAACTTATCGTGAACTTCTAGAGCTTTATTTTGGACCGGAAATGGTTTTTGAAGATAATTCTGATATGGAAGGCTTAAGAATTCCTCATTTTTACAGTGCTTTTTATGTTTATAAATATGCAACAGGTATTTCAGCTGCTTTGGCGCTTGCAAAACGCGTAAAAAACGGTGGTGAAAAGGAACGGAATGATTATTTTGAGTTTCTAAAAAGCGGTGGTTCACGCTATCCAATTGAAAGTCTTCGTGTTGCTGGTGTAGATATGGAAAGTGTAGAACCAGTTCAGGCTGCCTGTGATACTTTCAAGGAAATTGTTGATAAATTGAAAAAGTTGTTTTAAAATTTCAGACGGCACTTTTTTTATGTTTTATGATTAAAAAAAATCTAAAGGTTATCAAAAAAAGTGCCGACAATAAAAGAAGAGGTCGTTTATGAATAAATCTGAATTTAAGAAATATATTTTTGCTGTTCCAAAAGCTGAATTGCACCTTCATCTTGAAGCTGTGATTTCGTTGGATGGTGTAAAAAAACTTTACAAGAATAAGTTTGATAAGGAAATGACAGAGCAGGAACAGGTGGAATTATTTTCTTATGATGATTTAAATGGATTTATTCAATCTTTTTTAAAAATTCAAGGAATGTACAAAACTGTTCAGGATTTTGAACTTGTTTTTGATGAATTGGAAAAATATCTTGTAGAAAACGGCATCACTTACACAGAAGTATTTTTTGCACCGTCAGCTTTTCTGAAGATGGGCTTTTCTTATGCTGATATGGTACAAATTTTCCATAAAAAAATAGTTGAAATCAAAGAAAAAACAGGAATAATTATCAAACTTTTGATGGATGTTTCAAGAACGTTTGGCTGCGAAAATGCAATGAATAATTACAATCTTCTCAAAGAGTTTCCTTGTGAAGATGTGATTGGAATTGGGCTTGGCGGTGCAGAATCAAAAGGTCCTGCGAAAGAGTTTGCTCCTGTCTATGAACAGGCTCTTGAAGATGGTTTTAAAGCTGTAGCTCATGCTGGAGAAGATGTTGGGCCTGAAAGCATTTGGGATGCAATCAATTATCTTCATGCACAACGAATTGGACATGGCGTAACAGCAATTCAAGATGAAAAACTTATGGAAGAACTAAAAAAAACGCAACTTCCAATAGAAATCTGCATCACTTCAAATACATTTACAAAAAAAATAGTAAAAGAAGCAAAAGCTCATCCTGTAAGAACTTTTTTTGATAAAGGACTTATGGTAAATATCAATACAGATGACCCTGTTTTCTTTAAAACAACACTTCTTGATGAATTATGGATTTGCCACAATGATTTGAACTTTTCAATGCAAGATATCAAAATACTTATCAAAAACAGTTTTGCTTCCTCGTTTTTGTCAGAAGAAGCAAAACAGAATTGGTATGATAAAGTTGATTCAGCCTGGAAACTGGACCAGAATTAGAAAAACAGTGTAACTCCTGCAGAATATGTGAATGGAATGTCACCTTCGAACCAATTGAAGTCGACATATGGGATATAAGCTTGAAAGGTTTCTCCGTTTTTCTCAAATTTATCTGAAATAAATCTGCATTTGATAAACGGTAATTCACAATCAACCATTAAAGAAATTTTTATAAATTTAAACAGGTTGAGAGAACAATAAATATTCGGAACGAAATCTGCATAAATATTGAATTCTTTTAAAAAATATTGGTAACCAAAACTTTGAGCATCTCCATAAGATTTTAACCATTCAACACCAATTTTTGCCCCAGCCATCGCTCCAAAAGAAAAACATAAAAGATTTGCCTGAACACCGATAGAATCTTTCAGAAAAATATTGTGATATTCTGTATTCTGTGTAAAAACAATATTTGTGTCAGGATATCTGTACTTCATTCCTTTATTTGAAATATTTCCTTTATTAAAACCAAGAAGAAATGATTGAGTGATATCAAAAAGTCCATCTTCATCGGATTTCAAAGAACCAAAAGCAAAATCAAAAGAATTCAAATATGCACTATAATTATTTGAATATCCAACCATATCACCAAATAAAAAAGAAATTCCAACATTTTTGGAATCCTCATCATCTTTTGCAAAACAAAAAACTGCTGCAAACAGTAAGGCAACAGCTGCAAAAATCTTTTTCATAAAACCTCCAAAGTTTCATTTTTCTTTAATTATTAATTTTTTCTCAGAACATCAACAAGATGACTGGATGCTCCAAGCAATTCCTTTTTTTCACAAACAGCAAGTTGAAATTTTAAAAATGCTTCAAACTCATTTTCATTCATTTCGTTTAGTTCACGACGCATATAATCAGCCGGCCCGTCAGGTGCAAAAATTGTTTCACGTTCCAAACCACATTTTTTAGATAACAAATCAATATCTTCTAGTCTTGCATAATCGTATAAATCATCTTCAGTACAAATCGTATGAAAATCAGCAGAAAGACCTCCTTTTTTTTCTACCTCTTCCCATTTGTGTTCTTCAAAGCAATAGGAAATTACGCTGTATTCATTCATTACGTAAGCAACAAAAATATAACCACCTTTTTTTGTAATTCTTTTGGCTTCCTGGAGTGCCTGAATTTTGTTTTCCTCGCCGTGAAGGTGATACATCGGTCCAAAAAGAATTGCGATGTCAAAAGTTTCATCATCAAGAAAAGACAGATTTCTTGCATCTCCTTTCCAGGTTTTTACATTTTCGTGTTTGCCGCGTAAAATCTCGAGATTGTGAGATACAAGTTCCACTGCAGTTACATCAAAACCTAAATGGCAAAGTTCAACAGAATATCTGCCAGTTCCAGCACCAATATCTGCAATCTTTACAGGAAATTGATGATCATTTTGTTGAGAAATAAAATCAGCAGCTTTTTTGATAAAATGCATGGAAGTGGAGAATTCTACAATTCCATGACGCGTTGTAAGCCTGTGATCTTCTTTAAATTTATTATAATACTGTTCAAGTTTTGTCATTAAAAATAAAACACTCGGGAAATCAAAAAATGATACTTAAAATCAAATTTTATTTTAAATTTTTGAAACACCATCACCACTTGAACAGGCGAAAAATCCTGCTTCGTAGCCAACAACTTTTTTGTATTTTTCCTGAACAGAATTACAGAAATCTTCTATATAATCTTTATGAACTAAAGCAATTGCACAACCACCAAAACCGGCACCAGTCATTCTTGCACCAATGCAGTTTTTATTCTCTTTTGCAGACTGTACCAGTGTATCAAGTTCAATTCCAGTAACTTCATAATCATTTTTAAGAGAATCGTGCGACTGATAAAGATATTGACCAAGAAGAACTAAATCATTGTTTTTCAAAGCTTCAACAGATTTTAAAACTCTGTCCATTTCTGTTACACAATGACGGACTCTTCTGAAAATCACTTCATCTTTAATAAAAGAACCAGCTTTTTCAAATTCATCAACAGAAAGACTACAAAGATCGCGAATTTTTACACCATTTTCCTGCAAAATTTTCAAACCTTCTTCGCATTGAGCTCTTCTTTCATTGTATTTAGAATCAGCAAGTTTTCTCTGCTTGCAAGTATTCATAACAACAAATCTATAATCGCCGAGATTTAAAGGTACATATTCATGTTCGATTTTTGCACAGTCAAGAAGTTCTGCCGTATTCTTTTTGCCAGTCGCAATAATGTATTGATCCATAATTCCGCAGTTTACATTCATAAATTCATGTTCAGATTGCTGTCCCATAAGCGCAATATCTTTTCTGGAAATGTTAAATCCATAAGTTTCGTTAACAGCCCATGCAAAACCACATTCCAAAGCGGAAGATGAACTGATGCCGCCAGCACTTGGAACGTTACTTGCAATCAAACAGTCGAAACCCACATCAAAAATCAAACCGCGCTTTTTCATACAGCATAAAATGCCATTCAAAAAATTTGCATAATCATTTTTTTTATCAAAAACAAAATCATCATTAATATCAAAAGAAAAAGTACCGGGAAAAAACAGATCATTATAGATGATTTTTGAATCATTACGCTTTCGGATTGCACAAAATAAATATTTATCAATCGCAGCCGGAAAAACTTTACCGCCGTTATAATCAATATGTTCACCGATAATATTAATACGGGCAGGGGAAGCAAAAACAAGAGGATTTTCACCTTGCCCATAGATTTTCAAAAAATTCTCTTCCATCAATTCTTTTGTAACAGTCTGTTTTTCAATCATATTTACTCCTAAAAATTAATTTTTTATAACACGAACATTATTAGATTTTACACGTTGAGCAAAATCAAACACATCTTCAAGCGGCGCATCAAATTCCACTCCGCCAATAATTTCAGGCTTTTCAAAAACAAGATTAGCATTGTGAATATCAGTTCCGCCAGTCATAGGAAAATGAAAATTCTTTGCGTACAAAGCTGCAAGCTCATTTTCTTCAGGTTTGTTACCGCCGTTATAAATTTCAACAGCATGCACTTCACGCGGATGAAGATGTACAGCCGGAATATAACCACGCAGCCTGAAAGGATGAGCTTGAATCATCAAACCGTTCACATCATTCACAGCTGCAAAAACTTCCTGATGATTCATAAACTCAATTTCGGGATGAGATAAAAGCCACTTTTTATCAAGCCCAAAAATCAAATAATCATCACCATCAAAAGTCTGCTCAATTCCAAAAAAAACTTTAAAATTATCATCATTTTTACAGGTCTCGAAAGCAAGGTCGTAGCCAGAACAGTACATATTGATGCGTTCACTCCACGGAAGATTCCGCAGAACACAAGTATTACCGCCAAAAAAATGATTAGTCACAAAAATTCCAGAGTAGCCAATGCGTTTGTAAACTTCAATATAATCCACAGCCTTACTGACCGCACACGCACTTCCTTCAATAGTATGCAGATGAGTTTCATATCTAAAACTTTTCATAACAAAAAGTATATATTATTTCAAAAAAAAATAAAAGAAATTACAAAAAAAAAGGAGGGGAAAGCCTTCCCCTGTCTCCAGCCCTTCGGTCTTCCGCCACCCCTTCTCCTGGGGGAGAACCCCCCAAGCCCCCCCTCTCCAAAGAAATAATATGTCCTTAATTATTTATGGGGAATTCATTTCATCGTCTATAAAAATAAGATCTGTCCCTGCCACCTGCATGGTATGTGTTGAAACTTGAAAAAAAATAAAAAAAAACTTGACAAAATAGAACGAGAGGGGAGGGGACAATTTAATTATAAAAAAAATTCCATGTGATTATGTAAAAAAAAAATTTCAACATAGTTGCGGGATAAAGGAGTAAAAAAAATGAAAAAAAAATTATTCAAAGCAGGAATTATTTCAGCATTGTTAGCAGTTGGAATGCTTTTCTGTACAAGTTGTACACCTCAGACCAATGATGCAACAGGAAACGAAAAACCAGCTGAAACAACTCTTTGTAAGATAACTTACAAAAATAATTATGGAGCAGTTGCATTAAAAATTGATCCTTCTTGGAAAGAAGTAAAATATGTATTCGAAACAGGTATGGAACAAAAAATACAGTTAGGTTATTTGGATAAAGAAATAAATCCTGATGATCAATATAGCAATCCTTATGCAGGATATTCAGGACCTTTAGCAACACCTGAAATAAATGTTGTTGTATCTGAAGTGACTGAAACTATAAATAATCCAGGAACAAAAACATTAGATTCAATTCTTATCCAGAATATGAATGGTTCTGCAAATGATATAACAGTTGTTGTAAAATCAATTACAGCTACAAAAGAAGATGGTACAACAGTAGAAATTACAAAAGATATGCTTTCTATTGCTGATTGGGCTGGTTCTATTGAATAATAAATTGCGTTATAACAGAGTAATTTAATACAGCGAAGTCAAATCACTAAATTTATCAGCAAAACCTTCACCATAAAGGTGAGGGTTTTGGTTTTTTAACAAATAAAAGAGGTCTGTCCCTATTTTATGTCAAGGTCTGACCCCAGTTATCTAAGGTCTGTCCCCCTTTTTTCGCTAATTTTGGTGAGTATCGTTAGTTGCGAACAAATCCGTTTGTTTTAATACTTCAAAAGAGCATGTATGCGACAATAATTTTTGCGTTGTGTGATTTTACAGTACGTGCCTTCGCCAGTTGTGTATGAGATTCGCAGGGGTTTATGTGAAACGGCGTACCGAGTCTTGAACCGAACGTTAGTGAGCTGTGAAAGGCGACTGACTAGGTGAGCTTTGTTGATAAAAAAAAGACACCAACAAAATGTCAGTGTCTTTCGAGGTGTGGATAGGAGTTGAACCTACCAATAGCGGTTTTGCAGACCGATCCCTTACCGCTTGGGTACCACACCAAAATGTTTAATTATATTATCATTTTGATAAAAAAAAGTCAATTACCTAAAACAATAAAAATCCTTTTTTTTCATCTCATCAATTCTAATTCAGCAGAAGACTAGGATTCACCGTCTTACCGTTTTTGTAGACAGTAAAATGCAGGTGTGGACCTGTACTCATTCCCGTAGAACCAACACGACCAATCATCGTATTTGTATATACAAAATTTCCTTTTTTACAGTTAACAGTACTCATATGAGCATACAGAGTTTTATATCCTGAGTGATGAGAAATAATCACATAATTTCCGTAAGTTGAATTAAATCCCACTGCAGTAACTTTTCCATCCAATGCAGGATATACTGGAGTTCCCTGAGAAGCAGCCATGTCCAAACCGCCATGGAAAGTTCTTTTTCCAGTAGAAAAAGGAGAGTCACGCCATCCGTAAGGCGAAGAAAGCCAATATCGTGAATGTAAAGGTTTTTTAAACAAATCACCATTAATTTCCTGCCTTGTTGCCCAGTCAAGTTCCGCATCAGGCACAAAAACAACCGCACCAGCGTTCAATTCAGCAGAAACATTAAGATTATTTACAAAAGCACATTTTTCTGCATTTATATCATATTTTTTTGCAATCGATTCAGCAGTTTCACCGTTTTTCTTGACAGTGTATATAATTCCAGGCATCGAAGGAATTTTTAAGTACTGACCTGGCTGAATCAATCTTGATTGTTTGATATTATTCACACTTATAATCGTATCTTGAGTAACATTGAATTCATCTGCAATAAAACCAATCATGTCACCAGATTTTACGCGGTAAGTTTGATAAGTTAATGGAGAAGGTTCCTCGTTTTGAGCTGCCACCGCATCATCCTGAAAAATTTCATCAAGCTGATTGGTGATTTCGTTAGTTCCATAAGTTTCTTCTGATTCAGAAAGTTCAGAAAGCAGTGAAGAAATGTTTTCATCCAATTCAGGAAGTACCGAAGTTTCATAACCACCGACGCCACGTTTATGATTAGGTTTATCAAAAGATAAAAAAGTTATTAACGTGAGACAAAGTCCGGCACAAAAGCCTACAATAGAAAAACTAATTAATTTTGCGGTACGTGAATGAGAAAACATAAAAAAGCCTTTTTCCAATTTGTTCATTATACAACGCTTTTTTAAAGTATGAAAGGATTTTTTTTCATTTTGCCTTATTTTGTCATCACTATTTTGATAAATTTCTTCCATACATTAAGCCTCATTTTTTATTAATTCCAATCAGATAAGTTTCGAAAGATTCAGACCGACAGGCTTCTGGTTTAAATCCTTTAGCACTGTTAAAAATCTCCCTCATCGATTTTAAAAGTTTCTGTTGATCACCATTTTGAAAAATCTTCACCGCAAAATTGCCATTTGTTTTAAGCATCGCCTGAGCATACCAGATTGCCATTTCCACAAGCTGTTCACTTCTTGCAGTGTCAACAGTTCTGTTTCCAGTAGTTTTAGGAGCAGCATCGCAAACAACCAGATCATAAGGTCCATGATTTTTTATCTGATTTCTGATTTCAGCATCATTTAAATCCCCTTGAATAAAAAAAAGATTATCGCCTTTTACAGATTTAGAAAGAGGATTTAAATCGCAGGAAACCACTTTTCCAGAACCTTCCATTTTGCGCAGTAAAAAAGTAGTCCAGCTGCCTGGCGCAGCACCCAAATCCAACACAGTATAATTTTTTTTGATAAATCCGAATTTTTCATCAATCTCTTTCAGTTTATATACAGACCTGGCTGGATATCCTTCTGCAAACGCCTTCTGAGACCAGAAATCTGGTTTTTCGTAACTATTTTTTGCCATAATAATATTTTCGGCATTATTTTTTCCTTTTTTAATAATTTTTAGCAAAGTTTTGTTAGTCAGTCGCCTTCCGCTGTTCGCTATCCGCTCAGCCCTGTCTCTTAACGAAGATTCGCACACCACCAAAAGCTTTATTTGCACGAGCCTTGAGTTTTGGCAAAATCAGTTATAAAACAGGGACAGACCTTGAATTATAAGAAAAGTTTTAATTCACTAAGGTTTGTCCCTTCTTGCAAGTGCCAAAACTCGTCAAAAATTTTGACACACATGAGCCAGTGGCCCGCCTTCGGCGGCAGCTCCAGCCTCGGTGCGCTGTGTAGATTAAAAACCTGCAGATAAAATAGTCAACTGGCGAAAAGAATAGTTGAGTATATTCTCGAAAGGTTGAACATAGCGTAAGTTTGATTAAAACGTATTCAAACAGGAATAGACCTTATTTTTCACAGTTGCAAGGTCTGTTCCCGTTTAAAATTTTTTTTTATAAATTCATTTTTTTGTTGACTTATGCTACAAATCATCATAAAATAAAATTAATAATATAACCCGGTGGGTAGTAGACTTGAAATATTCTATTTTGAGTTTGCTTTTAATCAAAGCTCAAGTTTTTGAGCACTCTCAGGAGGCCAATCAAAAATGGCAAAAGTAGAACTTAAAGGTATTGGAAAAATTTATGACGGTGGTGTTCGTGCCGTTACAAATTCTAATATCACAATTGAAGACAAAGAATTCTGTGTATTCGTAGGACCATCTGGTTGTGGTAAATCTACAACTCTCCGTATGATTGCAGGATTGGAAGACATTTCAGAAGGTAAATTGTTTATCGATGGCGTTGAAATGAATGATGTTCCTCCAAAGGATCGTGATATCGCCATGGTATTCCAGAACTACGCTCTTTATCCACATATGACTGTTTATGATAACATGGCATTTGGTTTGAAGATTCGTAAAATGGATAAAGCTGAAATCGACCGTCGTGTTCGCGAAGCTGCAAAACAGCTTGACCTTACACAGTATCTTGATCGTAAACCAAAGGCTCTTTCTGGTGGACAGAGACAGCGTGTTGCAGTAGGACGTGCTATTGTTCGTAATCCAAAAGTATTCTTGTTTGATGAACCTTTGTCAAACCTTGATGCTAAACTTCGTGTAACAATGCGTTCTGAATTGGCTGCTCTTCATAACAGACTTCAGGCTACAATGATTTATGTAACTCATGACCAGATTGAAGCTATGACATTGGGTACAAAAATCGTTGTAATGAAAGACGGTGTAATTCAGCAGATTGGTGCTCCATTGTACTTGTACAACAACCCAATCAACAAATTCGTTGCAGGATTTATTGGAACACCTCCAATGAACTTCTTGACTGTAAAAGTTCTTGAAAAGAATGGAAAAATCGTTTGTGATGAAGGTTCTTTCGAAATCAATCCAACAGACGAACAGGCTAAATACCTTAAAGATTATGTAAACAAAGAAGTTACATTCGGTATCCGTCCAGAAGATTTGACTTATGTTGAAAAACCAGCTGCAAAAGATGATATGCAGATGAAAATTACAAACAAAGAACCACTTGGTGCTGAAACTCACTTGTACCTTGTTTCAAACAAAGGTCAGTCAATCATTGCTAAAACAACTGCAAATGCAGATTTCCGCTTAGGTGATTCTGTAAATGTTGTTCCAAACATGGAAAAAGCAAAATTCTTCTCAATGGAAGAAGGCGAATTGAATATCTGTGATCAGATTGAAAAGAAATGGTAATTTTTAAACTTTTATAGGGAAAAATCCTTATAAGGTTTGACGTTTTTTTCAAAAATTATTATTATAAAAGGTGTATCTTTTGTGAAAAGGGTACACCTTTTTTATTTATTTGCAAATTTTTTTTATTGGAGTATTTTATGAAAAGAATTGTTTCTTTGCTTTGTGGTCTTACAGTTTTGACTTTATCATCTTTTGCACAGGTTTTCCCAAAAGCTGGCGTTCAGAACACTATGTGGACTGGTTTTGGTCAGCAGTATCCAACAGTGCTTCTAAATCCTGTTGACCCATACAAAAGCAGCGGAGTTCGTTATTATGGATTGTATAACACTTTGCAGGCTCGTGTAGATATAGCACAATTTGCAATTGAAGGAATGTTGAATTGGGCTGCAGAAACTAATTGGGATTCAAACAATGCTTTTTCTTCGATTACTTTTTCAAATACCCAAAAAACTCCATTCTGGTATACAAATCATTCTTCACAAGGCGGATTGAACACAACTGGAGAAACTGAAAGTTATTATGTAAACTTTATCTGGAATGCTTTATCAAAAGAAAAACATGATTTGGATTTTGGAATGGGAACACGTCTTGCATGGAAAATTGGTCCTGCTCCAGTTTGTGGAGGATATTATTGGGAACCATTAACTCATATTATTCAAGGTGGATTAAAGGAAGGTGTTCCTGGGGACGCTGATGTTGTTGGTTATACTCATTATGATAATCAATATGCAAATACAGCATTGGGAATTCGCTATCGTTATGGAGATATGATTGAAGCTGGAATTTCTATTCCAAGCGGTGTTACAACAGACAAACCTTTCTTTAATGCAGCTTTTGCAATTCAGCCTGTTGATGTTTTTAGAGCAAGTGTTGCTTTTGAAAATGTTTGTACTTCCTATGCAGATTTTTATACTGGTCTTACATTAAATCTTAAAAAAGTGATTATTGATGCTTATCTGGAAATCCAGAATCTTGGTAATGCTGATTCTCATTATAAAACTTGGGGAACAGGTGCAACAATTTCTTTCTATCCTGTAAAAAATCTTTTGATTCGTCCTGAAGCTGGTTTTACTTTCTATAGAGAAGCAAATTATACACCGGCATTTTATGCTGGAGGTCGTATTGAATGGGGTATCAATAAAACTTGTGTTCTCGGAGGATTTACGTCTTTGGCATGGGGATCAAGAAACACTGATTGGAATAATGATTGGACAGGTGGATTTATTTTGGATATAAGACCAGATTTTACTTATATTATTAATAATCGCCATAAACTTTCTGTAGCTTTTGATTTCCAGCACAGAGTTGCATTTAATAATAATGCATATCAGGTTTGGGCAGCAGGGCTTTATTGGACATATAAACGATAATTTATTTTTGATTTTATCATTATTTTAATTTTATTAATCTGATAAATAAGGTCCTTAAAATCATAAACTTGAAGAAAGTTTGAACTTTCGAAAGTTTGTGATTTGT
>CAMEET010000056.1 GCA_945915085.1 uncultured Treponema sp.
CTTTATCTTCCGTTGTTTATGGCGATTTTCTTGTAAAGAGAACATAACTTTAGTGAACATAACTTTAGTGGAAGATTTTGTGCGCCCCAACAAATAATGATTTCCAAATTTTGAAGGAAAACAAACGGATTTGTTCGTGCTTAACAATATTCACGACAAGCTGCCTCATATAATAAAAGGAGCCCGTCAAATTGGTAAAACATTTTCTATTGAACAGTTTGCAAAGTCTTAATTTGTTATTGTCTTGAATCTCCAGAACTTCCTCTAAAAGGAAATTCTAAACCTAATGATTATAAGATTTATTATCGTGATACAGGACTTTTGATTGCTTCTCTTGATGAAGAGGCCGAAATTGATTCGGTTTCAACGGCAAGTTTTACACATTCCCTTATTTTTGTGCTATCATGCTTAAACGATATTTGAAAAATTTTGAACCTTCTAAGTTTGAAGATAATAAATTTAAATGATAAAATCGTATTGTTCATTTTTTGCTTTGCAAAAAGCCGCCAAATAATAAAATAAAGGACTTTTATCGATTATGACTGAACGGTTTAGAAAAATATTGTGTGTTTCTCTTTTGATACTTGGAATTGCTATGATTATTCTGGGCGTTTTCAGGGGCGAAGCGGAAACTGTTTTTGAAAAGGCGGTGAGAATCTGCATGGAGTGTATTGGAATTGGTTAAGTTTTCAAAAATTAGGCTTTTGGTACAAGCATCTTTTGCTGCCCTTTCCAACGGCTATTTAAAAGGTTTTTCAAAAGGAAGAATTTATACTGGCAGCTTAAAATATTTGTGTTCTCCGGGCTTAAACTGCTATTCTTGTCCTGGTGCATTAAATTCTTGCCCAATCGGTTCGCTACAGGCAACTTTAAACAGCAGGGAATACAAACTTGCCCTTTATGTGATGGGTTTTCTTGTTGTGACAGGAACTTTGCTTGGACGCTTTGTCTGCGGATTTTTGTGTCCGTTTGGATTAATTCAAGATTTGCTGTATAAAATTCCTTTTGTAAAAAAAATCAGGAATCTGCCAGGCGAAAAATTTTTACGGTATTTTAGATTTGTAATTCTGGCAGTTTTTGTGATTCTTCTTCCATTATTTGTCGTAGATATTACAGGACTTGGAAGCCCATGGTTCTGCAAATTTATCTGTCCAGCTGGAACTTTGGAAGGCGGCATTCCCCTTGTTTTATTGAATAAATCGTTGCGAAATGCCGTGGGGTTTTTATTTAAATGGAAACTTCTGATTCTCATCCTTACCGTTTTAATTTCCATCATTATTTACAGACCGTTTTGCCGCTACATCTGTCCTCTTGGAGCCATTTACGGCATTTTCAACAAAGTGTCCGTTTTCAGAATAAAAATAGATTCTGAAAAATGCACAAAATGCGGCACCTGCCAAAAAAAATGCAAACTGAACATAAAAGTTTTCGAAAATCCCAATTCCGCCGACTGCATAAGATGTGGCGAATGTAGTACAGCGTGTCCTTCTGAAGCAATCTCCATGGGAATGTTTTGCAAAAGTTCTGAAAAAAAATCGAATAAGTCCAAATCAATTTCTAAATTTTGATATTTTGGGTGGCTTTTTGCTTCGCAAAAAACACGCTTTCCGCACTTCGGCGACTAACCGCGCCTCATCCCTACGCTATCGCTTCGGGACTGCCTACGGCAGGTGCTCCAATCCTTGCCACAAGTTTAAACCTTGTTTTTGTATTCCAAAACGCCTGACATAAATCAGGGACAGACCTTTATTCCACATGCAATTTCATAGGCTAAGTTTACAGGAACTGCAGTATCTTTCAAATCCCATATTAAATCTTTCAAAGTAATTTTATCTTCATCCCTTTCCGTAGAACCTTTCGGGAAAGAAAAGTTTATGTTTAGATCATCTTGGAATCCAATATAGAAAACTCTTTTTCTTTTGCAATAAGAAAATATCAGAGTCAGTAAAAGCTTGCCGCGGTCATTACGAAAATTAAAAAGTTCTCTTTAGAATTTTCGATTTTTAAACCGCGACAAAGATTTGTACGACGGGATTGTATCAAAAAAAGAAAAGATCTTCAAATTTTTTTTCAAGTGCCGTACATAAAATTAAAGCTAATTTTGCTGTCGGGCAGTACTGCCCTGTTTCTATTGAACTTATTGTATTTCGGGAAACTCCCACCATAAAAGCCAATTCCGCCTGTGAAAGATTCTTTTCCATCCGAACGGTTTTCAAGTTATTTTTTAAAATCAGATTACTGTCCATCAGTTTAGTTTTCCCATAAGCTGTAATAAAAACAACACAACATTAAGGCAAAATCCAACCAAATATGCTGCAAAAACGAAAAGTTCATGTTTTTTTCGCAGCCGAATATATTTTACAAGGAAAGCCGTTGAGAGCATTCCAAATAAAATCATCCAGACTCCAGCATTAACAGTGCGTTTAAAAATAAATTCCATCACTGCACAAATTGAACAAAAAACAAATCCCGCATAATAAGCCACCAAAGCAGCCTTTGACTGAGTTTCCAAATCAGCATAGTCCTTATTCTGATTTTCGCTTCTACTTTTTTCTAAGATTTCTTCGCGTGTCATTTTTCCTCCAATAAAACTCCGTGTTGATAGTAACACATAAATTCACTGAATACATTAGCAAAACATATCTGCCAAGCAAACTTGTCATAACTTATTATAACGCTTGCCAAGTAAACTTGTCAATATCTCTTTTATTTTTTTTGCTTTGGTATGCAAATGAAAAACCGCGTTTTATCCACCAAGGTCTGTCCCTTGTTTTCCAAGGTACATTGCATTGGATAATGTTTTATACGTTATTCCATTATTCAAAAATGCTTTTGCAAACTGAAAGTAAGAATCATCAGCTCAATATATCATTGTTTTGGAAATTTGATTACTGTAATAATCGGCTGTGGGTGTCGCTGCGTGTATAGAACAGGAATTCTATGACTAAAGAATCCGACATAAAAAAGGGGACAGACCTTAATAAAACCAAATTCCCCTACCCTACTCTACCCATTTGCCGAACGCACGTATTTATATTATATTTATTAAACCTATTATAAAAAAAAGAGGCACAAATGAAAATTGCAGTAACTTACGATAAAGAAACAGGAAACGTTTTTCAACATTTTGGGAAAACTCAGTTCTTTAAAGTGTATCAGATTGAAAACGGAAAAATTATTTTCTCAGAAGTGATTGATAATGGCGGTAATGGACACCACGCCCTTCCTCCATATTTAAAAAGCCTTGGAATTGAAACTTTGATTTTGGGAAACCGCGGGCAAGGAGCTGTTGATGCGATAGTTGCCAGCGGATTAAAGGAAATGCCCGGTATTACAGGAAGTGCCGACAATGCCGCTGAACTTTTTGCAAAAGGAGAACTTAAACCAAATTTCGAAGCAAAATGCAGCCACCATGGTGAACACAACAGCGATTATCACAATTAAGACCTTCCTTAAAATCATAAACTTGAAGAAAGTTTCAACTTTCGAAAGTTTGTGATTCGTCCGCGCCAAGCGGACAGTCAAATAAAAGAGTTTCGCAAGAAACTCTAAGTTTATTCAAATGGCGCAATTTCAGCCATTTGAATAATACCTTCTATTGATTAGTAGCAAAACTTAAATAGTCAGTCGCCTTTCACAGCTCGCTAACGCTCGGTCCCTGGCTCGTGCAGTACCTCGTTTTAAAAATTCACCCTCCAACAAAAATTTTATTAAATATAAGCCAGTGACTCACGTTTCACGTGCCTGTTCAAGCCTCGGTGCGCTGTGCAGTTAAAATCTTGCACCACAGACAGTCAACTGGCGAACTTCCTCAACTAAGTGGGAAAACACCCAAAAACAATCTCTTCCGCCTCCAAAACATCAAGGTCTGTCCCTGACATCTTCTATCCCTGAATTCCTCATTAGTTGAATATTTGTCACATATTTAATATATTGTTCAAAATGAAATATAGGATGAGAAAAAAAAGTTTATTTACATTATTTTTATTTTTTTATCTGAATGTACTTGGTTTTGCAGAAATCGGATGGTGGTCGGATGAAACTACGCACATTTTCCAGACAGGTTCAACATATCAGAGTCAAACTTCCTTTCTGCCATACAGTTTTTCAGTCCAATCACAATATGTATTTGACAAAAACCAGTTTAAACTCAAAAACGGCATTAACATTGGAAAAGATGCGTTTGATTTCTTTATCAAAGCAAATTACACTCCATCTATTTATCCTGGAGTCTATTTTGGAATAACTGAAACAGCTCATATTTTCGTTTATAATGATTCTTTCACTGATATAGATATTTTTTCTGGCTTTATTTTTTTACTGAATCTACCAAAATATTTTTCATTTGAAACAGATTTTAATTATTTTACAAAAACAAGCTTTATAAAATCTATTTCATCTCCTCTTTCTTCTACAGGAGTTGCTTGCAGCATGCTTTTTTCACTAAAAATTCCTGCACTCATGGATTTTCACCTAAGGCTGGCTTCTTACAGTGATTTTTATTATATGCTTTTCTTTTCACCAGTGTTCTCTCTTGGAATCGATGTTCATTTATCTGAAATAATGAGTTTCTGTGCCGATTTTTCAGTGAGGTATACAGATTTTCTGACACTTTCTGCTCATTTTGACAGTTTTGAAGCAAGAACTTTTGTGCGGGTAAAAATATGATGATAAAAAGAAAACTTTCAATCATTCTAAATTGCATTTTTCAGTTGATTTTGCTCATATTTCTGACTTCCTGTAATTATGGAATTCAAGATTTTATAAAAAAAGAAAATTCTGTTGATAAAAGAAGCGCACAAATAACTCATCTGGAATTTTCCAAAAATATAGAAAAGGATGTGTTTACAGTTGTTGCAATTTCTGATATCCACTTTGGGCAAAGTTTTCCACGAGATTGTGACAAAGTATTTTTTGACTGGATGGAACAGCAGAAAAAGAATGATTCTTTACCAGAATTCTGCATTGTTCTAGGGGACATTTCAGAACATGGTTATCAAGAGGAATTTTTGCAGTTCAAAAAATTTTTTCAAGACAGGCTTCTGAACGATTACGGTGTTCAAACTTATTCAGTTCTCGGTAATCATGATACTTATAACAACGGAAATGCTTACTGGAAAGAATTGATTTATCCACACTCGTCGTTTTATCATTTTCAGGCAGGTGGTGTGGGATGGTATTTTCTGGATTCTGGCGATGCATCACTTGGAAAGAATCAGGCCAATATTCTGCTTAATGAAATCAAAAAAGATAATTCCAAAAAAGTGATTATCAGTCATTATCCTTTGTTTGGAAATAATAATTTTTATTTTGTTACGCAAAATTCAATCGAACGGAATCTTCTTTTAAAAGAATTTGCTGAAAACAATGTTTGTGCAGTTTTGACTGGTCACATTCATGACAGAATTACTTCAGATTTTGGTGCTTTTAAAGAAGAAGTTGTACCTTCGTTATTAAAAACAACAACTTGGTGTGTTCTAACGATAGAAAAAAACGGTTTGATTTCCATTGATTAAAGTTCATGATTAAAAGAAAAAGGAGCAGAGAGTAAACTGCCCCTTTTTTTACACAAGATTTTAATACAGATTTTAAAACAAGCTCTGTCCCCTCTTTAATCTTCATCTTTGAATGCTGAAATCATTGGGTCTATGTCTTTATTATGAAGATTTCTGTCAATGTAATTTTTTGTGATTTTGGAAACTATTGGACAAAGCGCAATTACACCAATCAAGTTTGGAATCATCATCAAACCGTTGAATGTGTCCGACAAATCCCATGCTAAATCCAAACTCATTGTACAGCCGAAGAAAATCATTACTACGAAAACTATTTTATATATAATAGAAGATTTATCTCCAAACAAATATCCCCATGCAGTTGTGCCGTAATGACTCCAGCCTAGAACTGTTGAATATGCGAACAAAAGAATGGCAATAGCGATGAACATTGGACCTGCTTTTCCAAAAATAGTGCCAAAAGCCTCACCGACTAAAGCAGATTTTACATTTTCACTAATCATTTTGCCTGATTCCAAATCAACAAGTCCGCTTGTAAGTACTACCAAAGCTGTCAAAGTACACACGATGATTGTATCTGCAAAAACTTCAAAGATTCCCCACATTCCCTGACGAACTGGTTCTTTTACATTTGATGAAGAGTGAACCATTACTGATGAACCAAGACCTGCTTCGTTCGAAAAAGCACCGCGTTTAAATCCCCATGTAATTGCCATTTGAATTCCGTATCCCACTACTCCACCAGTTGCTGATTTTGCACTGAAGGCTCCCTTGAAAATAGAAACAAAAGCAGCAGGAATCATATTTCCATGAGCCACAATCACAACCAGCGCACCAATGATGTAAAGAATTGCCATAAAAGGAACTAATTTTTCTGTAACTGATGCAACACGTTTCAAACCACCCAAAATTACAACTGACGAAAGAATCACAAGTGCAATTCCTGTAACCCATGATGGAATATTAAATGCTGATTTCATATTTCCAGCAATTGAGTTTACCTGACTCATGTTTCCAATTCCAAAACTTGCAAGCAGACAGAAAGCACTGAATAAAACTGCAAGAACAATTCCAATCCATTTGCAGCCTTTGTAAGAACCAAGACCGTCTCTAAGATAATACATTGCACCGCCGTGCCATTCACCATTTTCACCTTTACGGCGATAGTAGATTCCAAGAACATTTTCCGAATAGTTTGTCATCATTCCGAAAATAGCCATAATCCACATCCAGAAAATTGCTCCAGGTCCTCCAAGTATAATTGCAGTTGCAACCCCAACAATGTTTCCAGTACCAATAGTTGCTGCCAGTGCCGTACAAAGACTTTGAAATTGCGAAATCGCTTTATTATCTTTTTCTGTGTGTGCAGTAACATGTTTATCTTTAAAAATTGCACCGATAGTCATCTTTATCCAATGGATAAAATGGGTGAACTGAAAACCTTTGTTGATGGCAGTCATCAAAATTCCAGCAATGAACAGTAAAGCAATGCCAAATGTTCCCCACACAATGCCGTTTACCGCATTATTTACGTTTGTAATAGTCTCAACCATGAGAACCTCCTTGGGAATTATCCCTCAAAAAAGAGTAAGAGATTAAGTATGAACGTTCAGAATAAACCTAAAGGTTTGGGATATTGTGAATCGTTTAAAAATAAAAAAGGGGTAGAATTTGCGGTAAACAAATTCTGCCCCTTTGCAGTTATAATTTGATATTATAGTATAATTAATAAAAAAAATCTACTATTTGAGTCCAGATATCAGCTAGAATTTAATCTTCACAAATCTGATGGAATTTGCAATGGCTCTAAGTGCTTCATCAAGGATAACGGCAAGGAATACCCCCAAAAGTCCCCATTTGAAAACAAAAACAAAAAGAGCCGCAACTGCAACAACCATAACAGTTCCAATTGTCTGAGTTATGAGCATCCATCTTGTGTCACCGTAACCTCTGATTCCGCTGCCGATTACAATGTTTCCAGATTTTCCAAAAAGATTGAACTGCACGAGAATTACAAAAATGACAGACATTTCTATGACTTCTTTGTCGGTGGTAAAAATGCTCAGAATCTGTTTTGGAATGATGCAGGAAATGATGAGAGCTGCAGCTGAAAGAATGCATGACCAAAGCATTGCCGTTCCTACAACTTTTCTGTAAAGAGGAAGGTCTTTTGCTCCAGTTGCTTCACCAGAAACCGTCATAGTACTGTTACCCAATGCACCGATTACAACAACAAAAATTACTTCGATAGAGAAAACCATAGTATAAATTCCTGCGGCTTTTTCATCGATTGTATTCAAAATGCGGATAATCAAAAGATTACTGATATTCCAGAGAAAATCTTCGAGGGCACTGTTCACACCAAGTTTTATTGATTTTGCATATTTTGAAAACTTTGCGTGAACAATCTGACTCCAGCTTGGACTTGTAAAAAATTTGTCTTTTTTTGCAATAACAACATAAAAAAGATAAAATGCGCCCACATATTCTGCAATTGTAGTGCCAAGCGCAGCACCGCGAATTTCCATGCGCGGAAAACCAAATTTTCCAAAAATCAAGACATAATCAAGAATGATATTTAAAGCTGAACGCAAAATTCCGTAAGTTACAAGAGGTTTTGTGTAGTTTGATGTCTGGAAAACTACTGAATATGCAGCACCAATTCCAGTAATCAAAAATACAGGAGCATAAATCCTTGTGTAAGATACGCAAAGGTCAAAAACATTTTCGCCCACTCCCATCATCCTGTAGACAAAAGGGCTTGCAAAAGTCCAGAATAAAAACAAAATTACTGGAATCACGTTGTGATATTTTACAAGAGATGCAGCAAATTCTTTTCCTTCTTCCACTTCCCTAGAACCAACTTTTTGACTAATCAAAATAGAAGCTCCCATAGACAGCGAAAAAACAAATGATAACGTTGTCCAGACAGGTGCAGTGGCATTTCCAACAGCACTCATATAAAGAACGTCCATTCTTCCCAAAAAAATGCGGTCAATCAGCATCTGGATTTGAGAAATCACATTGCTGAGCATGATTGGAATAAAAATTTTTAAGATTTTTGATTTGTAGTCTTTCATTTCTGATAAATCTCCTCAAGGTATTCTCTATTGTTCATACCAGTTTTTAATCACTTCTTCTGCTTTTTTTAAATGAATATTAAACCCAGTGTCTTTTTGAGCGTCTTCTTTTGAATTATAAATCCATGTGCTCCAGTCCCACCAGAAATAACCCATAAACCAGTCTTCTTTCGACATAACACTTAAAGAAGATTCATAAAAATTAGCCTGCTCTACTTCACTCACTGGAAATTCCTTATGAACAAAGTCCCAAGGCATCTGAGCACAACCTAAAGCACTTCTGCAGCCAATTTCCATGAAAATAATTTTTTTGCCGAGCTTTTTACTCAAAACCCTCAGATTTGCAGCAATTTTTTCCCATTCCTTTGCCATTTCTTCTTTAGAAGCACCAGGCTTTTTTTCAACAGGATAATAAGCAGAAGTACCAATGTAGTCAATCGCATCATACCACTGAGCAACTTCTTCCTTACCATGATTTGTATTATAAACAAGCGGACCAGAATAAATCTTTCTTACTTTTGCAACAGTCTGACGCCAGTAATCTTCTTTGCGTTCAGTGCCAAGCATTTCACAACCTAAACAAAACATTTCGCACTTTGTGTATTCAGCAATCTGTGCATAATGCTCCAAAAAAGCCTGATAGAACTCAAACCATTGTTTCCAGTAATAATCCTCTTCCATCATAGTTGCATCAGGAAAATTAATCAAAGCACGCCATACACCATCAGAACAGTTAATCATTGGCTTAAGACACACTTTTATATTTCGATCATGAAAACGCTTAATCGTATCAATTATTTCTAAATCAGGCATATTGTAACGATAATCAAAATAAATTTCTGTAGAACTATAAGATTTTTGATTAACCGGGAAAGCAAGACAAACCCAATTTATGCCAGTTTCCATCAAGGCGTTTTGACTTTCAATCCCTTTCTGACAGTTATACATTCCTTTTTTAGCTGAATAACCGTATGTAAATCCCTTAATTTCCATAATAACCTCAATTTGAAATTTTCACATATTTTATAATCAATATACTATAACAGATATCAAAAAATAGAACAAATGTATAAAGTAATAGAAGTTTTTTATACGAGGTGGCACGAGCTGGGGACACACATACCAAAGGCTAAACTTAATCATTCAAAGCAGGGACAGAAAGCAGTCACAAAGTAGGAACAGACCTTGCTCATCAATCAGAGCCATGGAGAGACATGTACAGACCTTAATTATTTTTTTTATAAAGAAGACATGGTCTTCCGCCAGTTTCGTAATCAATATCTTCAATGGCATAATTATTTTTTACAAGATAATTCATGTAATGGCGCACAGTAACAAGAGAAATTCCCAAAGTTCCGGCAATCATATCTACAGACTGCCAATTTGAAACACTCTGAAGATGATTTTTCAACATTTCAAGCGTTTTTGCCTGAATTCCTTTCGGATATTTTTGAGATTCGTCTTTATTTGAATCAACAGGAAACATATTCGGATTGTTTAAATTGATTAGATTATCAACAACATCCTGATTCATCGTTGTTCTTTCTTTTAAGACTTGATGCTGCACTGTAAATTTTTGAAGCGCATTCTGAAATCTTGCAAAAGAAAAAGGTTTTATCAAATAATCAACAATACCAAGGTGAACAGTTTCTTCCAAAGTGGAAGTATCATTTGCCGCAGTTACCATTATCACTTCAGTATCAATCTTAGAATTTCGAATTTCAGTTAAAACTTCGCGACCATCCATTATCGGCAGATACACATCAAGTAAAACCAAATCAACATGATTATTGCGAAGATAGTCCAAGGCTTCAGCACCATTCTTACAAATCCCACAAACACAAAAGTTTTTATTCTTCAGAATATACTGCTCGTTAATCATAGCGACCATCGGATCATCTTCAACAATCAAAACTTTATACATGCCAGCAAACCTTTCTTCCCAAAAGCATTTTACCACACCTACAATATACTGTCTATGCAATTAAGCTCGTATAATTACATAAACAGCATAGAAGGAGGTGTTTCTTTTCCACCACCACAAGTTATAGATAAAATTGCAGAACTTCTTCAAATCGAGCCAGAACTTCTTTTTTCAAAAAATGCCTGTCCAAAAAATATTGATTCCTCTTTCAAGAAAAAGTTTTCCATTTCACTTACCGAAACACTAATTTCTCGTATCAGTGCAGAAATATCAAAAGTTTGCCGCGAAACACTAGAAAAATGATTAATTTTAAAAAACATATTCAGAGTTTCAGCAAAGTACAGTTTTCCAACAGACCTTGCGCTGTTTCGCTATCGCTACAGTCCTAACGGACTCGTGCTGACGCACGCCAGCTCCAGCTCTGGAACGCTGTGCAGTTTAAAACCCTGCGCCACGCAGCTTCGCTGCCATAGTCAGCTGGCGAACAAAAAAAGGGACAAATGAAAGCCGCATTTTAATCTTAGGAACAATGCCCTCCCCTGCTTCCCGTGCAGCAGAATTTTTTTATATGCATGCCCAAAACAGATTCTGGCCTGTGATGGCGCAAATTTTTGGCGAAACTTTTTTCCACAAAAACAACGACAAAGATAAAAAAGCAACAATCGCCGAACGAAAAAATTTCCTTAAACGCCACAATATTGCACTGTGGGATGTCCTTTCTGAATGTGAAATTACCGGCGCGTCAGATTCTTCTATTAATAAAGAACTTCCCAACGATTTTTCAAAAGTTTTTTCTTCATCAAAAATAACTCACATATTCTGCACAGGAAAAACAGCCTTCAACCTTTACAAAAAACACTGCTCTCAAAAATACAATATGCCATTTTCATACCTCCCTTCTACAAGCCCTGCAAATCAGGCAGCTTGGCCAACAGAAAAACTTGCAGAAGAATATCGAAAAGAAATTCTGAAATTCATTTAAGACATCGTAAAAAGGTTAAGGATTTCGATGCTGTAAATAACGAGTCTGAAAATCTGAACTTCGATTGATTTGAAATTTTGCAAGTTTCTGCTACAAAAAAGTTGTGAAGTTTTAATACAAACCTTAAAAACAGCAAATCAAAGACTTAATGCAGCAACGTGACTTGCTTAACGAATCTTTGTAACTTGACGCTTTACATATTGTACAATTTCATTTTTTAACTTAAACTTACTTATGGAAACAAAACTTATTTTATTAGACCTTGACGAAACACTTCTTCATTCGGACAAAACAATCTCTGATTATTCAGTAAAAGTTTTTGAGCAATGCAAAAAAAAGGGAATTCTTGTGGGCTACTGCACTTCACGTGGAAAACCTAATATCACATCATTTGAAAGAAAAATCAATCCTGACATTTGTATCTGTAATGGCGGTGCAACAATTCATCAAAACGGAAATCTGCTTCATGCAGCATCTTTTACTATAGAAGAAACTTATTCTATTTTGCAAAATGCCTATACTGTTTGCGGAAAAGAATGTGAAATCACTGTTGACACAATGGACAAAATTTTCTGGAACAGAAAAAAAGATAAATCAACTGATTATGCTAACAATTCTGTTTACGATGATTTTAGAAATTTTTTGCAGCCTGCAATGAAAATCTGCGTTCAGACTGACGATTCAGAAAAAGCAGAAAAAATTGCAAAAAGCGTTTCTTCATGCGACTTTCTTCCATTTTCTGACATTCCCTGGTATAAATTTTCTCCTGCAAGCGCAACAAAAGAAAACGCAATTTTAATTCTCTGCAAAAACTTAGGCATTTTACCAGAAGAAATTCTTGCCTTTGGCGATGACTACAATGACATCGGCATGTTAAAACTCTGCGGAAAAGGCATTGCCATGGGAAACGCAATCAGTCAAGTAAAGGAAGTTTCTGACGGTACAACAAAAACAAACAACGAAGATGGTGCTGCATGGTATGTAGAAAATTTTATCTTGAAAGATTAATGTTTTAATTGATAAGCCTTGAGCTATCTATTCTGGCTAAAAGGAAAATTGAAATTTTTTAAGATTATGAAAACAATTCGCTGTGTGAATTTATCCTGAATGCAGTCAGCACAAAATCTTGCTTTATAATCTCACATTTTTATAAGAATAAGTTACAAATTCTGGAACATAAACACGCAACCTTCGTCATACTTTGGTTTAACGTGATTCTGTACAAATTTTTCCTGTTTTTTGGGAAGCCGAGTAAATCCGAAACACTATTCCCTAAGCAAACAAAAATCAAAACTGGTATATAAGATTTTGGACTATTTTTTAATACAATACTGGAGGTGACATCTTTATAATACTCTTTCCATGCAATGAAATTTGATTTTTCGATAGAAAATATATACTTGTTTTTTGCAGATATTTTTCTATTAACAAGAAAGTTTTTCCATTCGTTGCTATCAGATTTTTTTAGAAAATCCTCCATTTTTTCAATAACGGCAATTTCATCTAAAACATTTTTTTCAGTTATGGCATGGCATACAGAATTTTCATTTTGATAATAATAATAGCATGGTCTTGGTAATCCTAAAATTTTATTAGAAGAATAGTAAACTCTAAAAGTAAAAAATAAATCTTCAGCAAGAGTAATTCCTTCTGGAAAACGTATATTATTTTTGTGCAAAACTGATTTTTTAATCAGTTTTGCCCAAGGACCTTGCCACTTTGTGGCAAAGTCCTTGGGCATTGACAACAGACCTTCTTTAGGAAGAATTGTATCATATTCTTGATTACCATCCGTTAAGTAATAACCACCCAAAACCACATCAACGTCATTTTCTAAAGCTTTATCATATAAATCCTGAAGCATTGTGATTGATACCCAATCATCACCGTCCACAAAAACTATCCAATCGCCTTTTGCAGCATCTAATCCAATGTTACGGGCTACACTTACCCCAGCATTTTCTTGATGAATTACACGAAATCTTACATCTTTAGTCATATATTCATCGCAGATTTTTCCGCTTGTATCAGGCGTCCCGTCATCAACGCAGATACACTCCCAGTCGGTAAAAGTCTGGCCAGCAATTGAGTCAAGGCAGCGGCGGATATATTTTTCAACATTATATACAGGCACAATTATGCTGATTTTTGGACTAGACATTCAAAACCTCCCCCAAATCAAAATCCTTATCTATATCGCTCACAAACGCATATTTTTTTGCATCGTAAGCCTGAGCCGTGTAAGGAATTTTTCGCACATTATAGTTCTGCTCGTTCCATTCCTTAATTTCATAATCTGGAAGAAATTTTCTCCAGGACGCAATACATTTTTTCGCAAGCTCCGGCAACGGCTTTCCGACAAACCAGCAGTAATGAATTATTTTTGGAATTGTCGTATTATTCATTTTCTTTCATCTCCTGTCTTCCCTGCAAGAAAAACCTGAGTTTTTAGTTTCAATGCGGGTTTTATTGGAAGTCCGTTCAAAATTGCAAAAGCAATTTCATCGGGAACGACAAACCATGTTGAATATCCGTGTCCGTTCGGCATTCCGTTTGAATCCCAAAACCACCTTATTCCTAATCGAGGTTTTCCATCCCACTTAATCGTAACAATCGCCCATCGCTCATCAGTATCTTTGTAAACCACATCAAAAGGTCCGCTAATATTCTCTCTTGGAGAATTAATCTGCAGAATTTTTGAGTCATCAAACAAATCAAAATCTTCTCCGCCATCTATTACCATTTTTCCTCCAGTAAAAAGTCAATGAAAAGATTTTCTAATTTGACTTTTACAATGTTTCAGGCAAAGTCTATTACTTCTTTCCCAAAACTTTTATATTCACGACGGAATATTTTATTCTGCAAATATTTTCAGAACAAAATACGCCACCTGCAAAACGCAAAATTTGGCATTTTATTTTTGAGGAAAAATATTTTTGTTTTTAGAAATTTTATTGCAAGCTGATTTTTAAAAGTGCTGAGTTTCCATATTTTTTGACTTCTGTGGAAATCATCAAGATCAAACTATGCTTTCATCGGTCAAAAAATCGGTTATTCCAATGTTCAGAATTCCATTTTCATCGTACCAGCGTTTTTTTATGTCACCGCGGACTATGATTTTTGAAAATGAATCTCCTGTCAGTGAAAATGGTTTCAATTCACTTTTGATTTTTTCTTCTGACGAAAGGGCAAATGCAGACTGAATGTAGACTTTTTTTGAGCCTTTTGAAGCGACAAAATCAATTTCGTGCGGTACACGGACAGAATTCTTATTCTGATTCAGTTCTCTGGAAAAAACAACACCCACATCAACAGAAAACCCACGAATTTTAAGTTCATTGTAGATAATATTTTCCATTATGTGTGTCATTTCCTGCTGCCTAAAACCGATTCTTGCATTACGCAGTCCTACATCTTCACAATAGTATTTGTTTGGAAAATCAAAATATGCTTTTCCGCGTACATCATATCGCTTGCTTTCAGAAATCAGAAAAGAATCTTCAAGATGTTTTATATAGGAAGAAACAGTAACATCTGAAATTTCAGCATTTTTTTTTGATCTCAAGGTATCGGCTATTTTCTTTGGATTTGTAAGAGAACCGATTGATGAACAGACAAGATTAATAATCTGCGAAAGCACTTCCTCTCGTTCGATTTTTTTCCGCTCAATTATATCCTTTATGTAAACTTCTGAAAAAAGCGAAGACAAATATTCCATTTTTTCAGTTTCATTTTTTTTAGAAAGGACAAGCGGAAGTCCGCCATAAAAAGCAAATTCTTCAAACGCAAGTGTTTTATCACCATCGTAAACAGACAAAAATTCAGCAAAACTTAACGGATGAACGCGAATTTCATCGCTACGTCCTCTAAACTCCGTAAGAATATCTGAAGACAACATCTTTGAATTAGAGCCAGTCACATACACGTCAAGGTTGCTGTATTCTTTAAAATCATTCAGAACATCATAGAACGTAATCTTTTTACCTTCAGGACTGTACGGATTTTTTACTTCATCTGAAAGCTGAATTTCATCCACAAAAAGATAAAACTTTTCTGATGAATTCCTGATTTTCTGAACGACAAATTCAGAAAGTTCCAATGGATTTCTATACCGAATATCGCGGAGTAAATCAAGTTCAACAGAAATGATGTGATCAGGTTTTACGCCATTTAAAAACAAATAATTCTTAAAAATATTATGCAGAAGATATGATTTTCCGCATCGCCTTATTCCCGTAATGACTTTAACCTGCCCGTTCCACATTGAAGAAACAAGCCTGTTTAAGTATCTGTCGCGCTTGATTTCCATGTTGTTTTTTCCTTTATTAAAAACTTGAGCCCAAAAAGGCTCTACTTTTTAATAAAATAAAACAAACCAGGAAAAATTACAAGAGAATGACACAGATTTTCTGTTTTTATACTGTCAAAAAAAATATTTTTCCTCAAAAATAAAAATGTCAAAGAACTATTTTATACTGGACAGAGTTATAATCAAAAGTTGTGGATTGGCAAAAATAGTCTAAGATAGAAAAAGAGG
>CAMEET010000057.1 GCA_945915085.1 uncultured Treponema sp.
AGTCTGCTTGTCCGTACTTACCCGAATGTAACCATAAATCATATTTTAAAGATATTAAAAAAATGGAAGATTGTGGAGGATTTTTTTGATAGGAAAGTGAACTGACTCTCGTGCGCCAGGCAATGGAAGCCCATTTTTCCCAAAAACAATTCTTTTTACGAGTTTTTAACGTAGCGTTAAAAAAACTCGCGGCTCATGTCGGTTCGTGCTGAATACAATTCCTGCTACCACCAATTTAAATCGCACGAACCCACGAGCCACCACCGCAAGAGCGTAGCGACGAGGAGGATGAGCGTTAGCGAAGGCTGGAACTGCCGCCCAGGTGCCCTGTTTATTTTAACATGGTAACGGGGTTTTGTATTACAACGGTGTAATATTGTTGACATATAAAAGACATTGTATTACTTTGTATATATATATGATTTTTTTGGAGGCATTATTATGGCAACTATCAGTATAAGAACAGATGACAGTAAAAAATATTCTTTTGAAGGATTCTGCGAGTCCATTGGGATTACGGTAAGTTCTGCAATCAATATGTTTATGACAGCCTGTCTTCGCGAAAACAAAATTCCTTTTGAACTTAAATCTGATCCATTTTGGAGTGAAGAAAATCAAGAGAGATTACGAATTTCTTTAGAACACGCTAAACAAGGAAAACTTACCAAGCACGAAATCAGCGAGGTGTTTGATGAATAAGCTTTGGACCGATGAAGCTTGGGAAGACTTTTTGATTCTTCACACTGATAAAAAACTCTTAAAAAAACTCAATGCCATTTTAAAAGACATTGACCGCAATGAATATGCCGGTATCGGAAAACCAGAACCTTTAAAAGATAATTTGTCTGGTTATTGGAGCCGCAGAATAGATGATTACAACCGCATTGTTTACAGAATCGTTGAAGAAAATGGAAAAAAGCATGTTGAAATCTTGCAATGCGGTGGTCATTACCAAAACTAGTCCCCTATCTTCTTGAGTCTACAAAATCCATCACAAATTTCAATCGCACGAACCCACGAGCCACAACACAATCACACCTCGCGCCAGACAATGGAAGCCCTTTAGTCCACCGCAGGAGCGTAGCGACGAGGAGGATGAGCGTTAGCGAAGGCTGGAACTGCCGCCCGGGCGCCCTGTTTTTTATTCTGGTAATGGGATTTTTTTATTTTATGGGGATGCAGATGTCCAGTTCCATGTAAAGCGTTTCACTGTCAATTTTACGGTAGAGATCAAAACCACCGCGATTGTCAATTTTGTTGTTCGATTGTGACAGCCAGTTGCAAAAAAAACTTTGGTAAGCAAGATAAATCATTTGTGGATAGCCTGCATAATGATAAACAGCGAATTTTCCCCCTTCAATAATCATCGTACTTTTTTGAGGAGGAATGCCGGCCCTACTAGTAATCCCGGCAGCGGCTGTTTTCTGGAACTTCAAACGGGAATCTTCTTTACTAACCGTCATACAAATATCGTAGATACATTCGTCAGGATTTGTAATTGTTGGATCATTTATCGTTCTTTCTATAAAAAGAGTGTCGTCAGTTACAAATTCGCGGTTTGCGTCCATAAAAGTGCACCAGTGATTTTTCAAATTATTATAATTTCCCTTGTGACGCTCATAGAGAACATAAAAATCGCTCAGGTTTTCAATCGTAATTTTTTTACAACATTCTTCGTAGGTTTCCAGTTTGTTTTGCTTACCATAAAAAAAAGCGTGCTTTTTAGAAATATCAGGAATATCTTTTCGGAACTGAGCCGGTGTTTTTTCAAAATGATCCCGAAAAAGCGTAGCATAATTTGATGATGAATAGCCGAATTCACCGCCAATTTCCGTAATGCTTCGTCCCTTTTCCACTTTAAGCCGCCAAGCACTTTGCTCAATTTTCATACGTTTTATAAACGCGTAAATACTTTCACCAGTTTCAGCCTTGAAAATCCTTGAAAGATAATATTTTGAAAAGCCAGTGTATTCAGAAATTTCATCAACAGAAAGATCTTTTTCGATGTGAGAAAAAATATAATCAATCGCTTTGTTTACAATCTGATTTTCTATCATTTTTGAAATTAATCTTATTAATTATACCGAAAAAAAATGAATGTAAAATAGCAGAACAAAAATAAACCATTAAAACAGGGACAGACCTTGATTATTTTTGATAATTATTTGAAGGGGAAAGCCTTCCCCTGGCTCCAGCCCTTCGGTCTTCCGCCACCCCTTCTGCGGGGGACACCCCCGCAACGCCCCCGATAAATTTCACTAAAACAACAGCATCAACAAAATAAAATGTCATCAATTATAAAGTCTAAAAGAAGCATTAAAAAAAATTGAAAGTAAACTTTGTGTAAATTATTAGTTTTATCCCCATCAGAATCTTCCTAAAACAATCACCATTATTATAATCTGCAGACAATGCAATGCTTGATCTACCGACCATGTAATTCTGTCATAATGCGTTTTAAAAATATCGATAACATAATGAACAATTGTATTGAACACAAACACTGCAATCCAATACCACCAGAATTCATTTTCAAAACCAAATCTTGAGTAGCCATAAATTGCCAACGGTATCATAGAGATAAAACACCATTCAAAAGCATGAGCAATTAAACACGGAATCCAGCCGTTAGTATCAGCTTTTTCATTTTTATCTTCAATATTTTTAAATTTAGATTGCCACCATTTTTTCGTCCTCTGCTCCTTTAAGCAACCTTGAATGTGATATACTTCCATCAGATTACAAAAATAGCAGGCAATAAATAATAAAATAAAACGCAAAACCATAAATAAACCTCCATATTATTTCAAAACCAGCAGAATTCTGTTTATCTTAACCACATTATATCATTTCTTTCTTTTTATGACACCTAAAAATTTCATCTAAAAAATGTTCAACAATCCTCTGATCCATATTAAAAACAACCTTCCATGCATTTTTATCCTTTTTCCAAGTAGTAGTAATATGAAATTTTCCAGCCAAATCACTATTTTTTTCATCATTCACTTCCAGATTGATTACATAATGAACCTGAACTGAATTATTATCTTGATGAACAATTTCAAAATCCACAATATTATAACATTTACAATCAAAAACAGCTATAATTTCAGCATATTCACTTCCAGAACATCTATAACCGCCGCAAACCATCACAGCTTCTTTTGAAACAACATTCAAAAAATCTTCCTTATTCCTATTCTTTGCAGCTTCCCACATTTTCTTTTCTAAAATTAAAATATCATCTTTATTCATATACACTCCCTTAATAACATCTCCCTTAAAAAATCTCTTTTAAACATCACTTTAGCAGTGACGAAAGAATACGCCAAATCCAAGTTTATGAAGTACAGCGCACAAAATAAACTTGCATGATAAAAATTATACAGACAACAAGGGACAGACCTTGCCATCCTTTCCCTATCCAAAAATCAAAAAGACTATCAAAAAAAATGTCAGAAAACTTGACAAAAAAAGTCAAAACAACTCATCCAGCAGAATATAATACCTGTACTTGTCGTAATCCATCTCAATTCCCAGTTCATCTAACAACATTTGATTGGTAAAATCAAAATACTTCTTTCCGCCGTTGTAAAAACCCACAGAATTGTGATTCAAACTTCTTAGCGCAATCGCAATATCCTGCCATCTGTCAGCCGGCCCCATTTTTCCCAAATCAATAAAACCGCTAATCCTATGATTCTGAACAAAAACATTTGGCAAACAAAAATCACCATGAGTAAAAACAATATCTTCTTCGGGACGATTTGCCTCCAGCCAGCCCAATAATTCTTCAGGATTTCTAAATCCCCCTTCACCAAAAGTTTCAGGTTCAACATTTTCCAAATCCACAAGATTATGTTCCACATTCCATCTGACCTGTTTCAAACGCTCATCCAGTCTGCTTGTTCGAAACGGACATTCCGATACATCAACTTTCCATAACATTTTTAACCCCTCTGCCACACATCTGATTAACATTTTTGGATTATTCAAATATTCCTCATCGCACAACATTTTTCCATGAATTCGTGACATCAGCGTAAATGCAGTTCCATCTTCAACACAATAAACAGGAATCTCAGGAACCAGAATCTGACCATCCAGCCATTCCACAATATCCCTTTCATTTTTTGTTTCCTCAGATTCAGCCTGAACCTTCAAAACATAATCAGGATAAATCAACACTTCAGAACCAGACATACCCACATTATTAGAAAATGAAGATTGATTTCCGACAATTTCCAAAATTTTATCCGGTATTTTTCTAATCATCCTGCCTCCACAAATTTTCCACTCTTCCGCATATTTTACATCAGTTTATCCTTTTCGAAAATCAATAAAATCAAGGTCTGTCCCCTTTTTATACTCTTTTTAAAAATATGGGCGTGCCCCTTCGGGTCGCTATGTTCAGTGTTCCGCTATCGCTCCAGCCTCCTCACTACGCTTCACTACGTTCCGCTTCGTTGCGGTGGCCGCTTCGCGCACTTCACAGCGCTCACGCAGTTTTACCACAAAACAAGGTCTGTCCTTGTCACGTGCGGAAAAATCACACTTCAATGCAAATTCAATTTGCACGTAGCTCGAATTTCCACACCTTAACATCAGGATACAATTCAAAAACTTTTTGCATAGCCACAAATTTAATTCCCTGATTCTGATATTTCGGAAGCACAAAAATTGAACTGATATAAAAACAACCTTCTTCAGAGGCTGAAATTTTTCGCTCCACATTGACAGCGCCAACTCTGGCTCCGTCCATCACTATAAAATAATATTTCCCATTCTCCTGAACCACCCTAGCCTTCACTCTTTCTATCGACTCAATTGCAGGAGAACCTTCATCATGATATTTTTTATACAAAGGCAAAAAACTTTGAACCTGCATATCATACAGCTGCTCAATTTCATCCTCGCGAACTTCTTCAAGTTTCACACGATTCATCATCTCAGTCACCCCGACATCTTGAAGATTAAATCTCTTCTTAATCATAAGTGCAACCTCTGCAGGCTCCAAATTTGTATTATCAATCTTCATATAATTTTCAAAAGGAATTTCCCCTTCCCTACTGACAAGCCGATGTTTTGTTTCCTCACGAAGCATACGGTCTTCTGAAATCACAATATTCCTCTTGGAAGCCTTATTTTTCAAACGATTTTCTGTTTTATTTCTTTCAATTCTAACTTCCCTATCCGCAACAAGCTCTACATAATAAACCGTTCCGCCAGTCGCCTCAAATTTCTCTGCAACAGATTTGATATAATCCCAGTCCGACTGCATATCAAAAGCCCACATAAAAGTAAAAATCAGTCCAAAATAATCAGTTTTCAAAAAAGCATCAAAAATATCTTCGCGAAGCTTTTTGATAACAGCTCCGTCAAACTTTCCAAAAATTTCAATAACAGGCTCAATCATCTGATGATTATGAAACAACCTGTAATCAGTAATTTTCATCAGTTCCTGCCCTACAGTCATCTTACCTACTGCTCCACTTCCTATTAGAACTATAAGATTCATCTTTTATCACTTCCTTTTCATAAAATAATGATTATTCAATTTCTTTTGTCGTAATCCTAACATCTGAACTGGGATTTTTTATCGCTATCTGAAATTCATCCTCATAGATAATATCACCTGGAACATCCTCTCATTCTGACATATACAACTGTATTCCGTATTTTTTTGCCATTTCACGATAAAATGTCATCTCTGCATAAATACGCTTTCCAATCGCTGTAAATATACCTCTTGGTTGTTGCGTAATATAGGCAATGTCAGCAGTATGGACTCTAAAGTACCTCATTATTATCCTCATTTCTATTTTTTCTGTAAAATCCAAATCAGGTTACTTTTATATTTTGCTGCGGACATAGGCTCACTTAAATCTTCCTTGTCGCCGAGATAACCTCTGTAAATGTCAAGAATTTCATATCCGCAAAGCTCCGCTAAAAGAAAAATTTCAGAACGATAAGTTTGCCTCATCAAAAGCGGTCTGATACGTTCCCCAATAATATTTCCATCCTTATCATATTCTACAAATTTCCAATTACCATGCATTTGTTGTAGAAATGGATTATAGGAAATAGCATTATAGATTTTTTCTTTATTTCCATTAGTATTTATATATTCAAGTCTAAACGAATAATCATCAGACGATGTATTCATCTGCTCCGCTTGAACAACAGGACTTGGATCAAAAGTATTGAATGTCAGTATTCCGCCAGGAAGCAGCCTTTCTCTGATATTCAACAAAGCCTCCCTTTGCAGTTTTGATGAAGGCAAATGCATAAATCCACTTCTTGCAATGATAGCCAAAGAATACTTTCTTCCCGAATCAAACTTTGTCATATCAGAAGGATAAATGTTTAAATCAAGATTCTTAGCCTTAGCTTTAGAAGCTGCCACTTTGCACATTTCTTCCGAAAGATCCGTACCATCAATTTCAATACCTCGCTCAGCCAGATACAAAAGCACAGCTCCGGTTCCGCAGGCAATATCCACCACACCGCCTCCGCCATACTTCTTAGCCAATCCAAAATAAAACTCCTGAAACCCTTCATGAGCATCAAATTCGGAATACATCGCTTCTAAATATCTGTCATAGTTTTCAGCCACATCTTTGTAATCATGTAAATCCATTATTTCTCCCGTAAAAAACACCGCGTTAGCGCAACACATTTATGTGTATCACAGGAGGCGCAAAATCCAAGTTTATGAAGTGCAACGCACGCAATAAACTTGAGTGATAAAAATTACACGGATGAAATTTTTATCACACCCCCATAAAAACTCCGCGTTAGTGGAAAGCCATGGATGGCAAGAATCCACTGTTTTTTTCAAAATCAAATTGCACAACACCCAGATTTACGTTCTTCTGGATGAGCAACCTCAAACCCACAATTAGCTTCCATATTTAATTCACGAAGCTCTTTTACCCCATCAATGTAAAGCTGATAATCAATCCCAGCAGATTCGTAACCACACCCCACATCAAAATCATCTCCCAGCGATTCCTTCACAATCTGCTCACGCTGCTCTCTAGTTGTATCCTTAATCAAAATGCTTTTCATACAAACCATCCTCATCACCCTTTTCAGAACGCAAATCTTCCAATTTTTTTAACACAGAAGGTGCATTTTTCGTAATCTTTTTGACAGTAAAATCTTCAAGCTTATTATCACAAGTATCCATCTGCCCACTGGAACGCTCCAAAAGAGTAACAATCCCTTCCAGCTGCTTAATCGTATCTTTGATTTCCGCAATCGCCTTATTATGATTTGCCCTCGCCTTTTCAAAAGACCCCGATAAACCTTTTTTAAACGCCTCCAGATTTTCCTCAAAATTCGTCAAATCCCTTTCCTGCTCCCTCATAACCTTGAGTTCACGTTTTGCATCAATCGTCTTCAAAGCCGAAGTTCTCAAAATCTGAATAATCGGAATAAAAAACTGCGGACGAATCACAAAACCCTTCGGCACAATATGAGAAATATCTACAATGCCATCATTATACAAATCATTGTCTTCCTCAAGCGTACTCACCAGAATTGCAAATTCACATTTCTTCTTATTTCTGTCAGAATCCAACTTTTTAAAGAAATCTTCATTCTTGTGCTTCGTTTTCGTGTCCTCATCCTGATTTTTCATTTCAAACATAATCGAAAGCACTTCAATTCCATCAGGAGTAGTTTCACGATAAATAAAATCTCCTTTCGAACCTTCACTAGCATCATTATCTTTCCCAAAAGTAGCATTCGGAAATAAAGGTCTCACCCTGTCAAACGAAATAGAACAATGCTGCTCCAAATTTTCCCCAATCATCTTAGTCGACTGCTTTTTACGAAAATCCTTAATCTGCTGAATCTGTTCATCTTTCAGCTTGATTTCCGTTTCAAAACCAGACTTAAGATTCGAAATCTGCAGTTCATGCTCCTTGTTAGCCATCACAAGCTCATTTTCAAGCTTCAAAACCTTCGTCTGCTCATCTTGCACAGCAGCCTTCACCGCAAATTCCTTTTCCTTTACCAAAGCCTCATACTTAGCCTTCAGCGAAGCAATATTTTTTTCAGATTCAGCAATTTTTAAAGTAAACTCCGCATCCTTTTTAGTCGCAAGTTCATTCAACTTCGAAATCTGTTCCTTTTCGGCCGCCTTAATCTTTTCCAGACAGCCAGCAATTTCCGCCTTATAATCCGACTCCTTTTTGGCAAACAATTCCTTTTCCCTCGCAACAGCCGTTTCAATCTCAGAATCCTTCTGTTTAGCCAACATCAAAGCCTGCTTATTCATCTCTTTTTCAAATTCTTCATTACGAATCTTATTTGCAATTTCATCATAAACATTCTGTTCCAAAGTAATAGAAGTCCCACATTTTGGACACGTAATCTGCATCTTCAACCTCCAAAAAATCAGAAAAATACAAAAACAATCATACCACAGCCACAAAATTTTTTACAGTTCAAAAAACACATCCCACCTTTCTTTCTCGCCTTTTTTCTCATCTGTTTTCTTCTACGCTGCGCACTATTTTTTTTGGAATTTAATGAATACTTTTTTTATTTCAGCAACAGAACCAAGTTCTTCTCTTTGCTTTCGTTCATAAATTCCCTCAATTACCAAAGCTTTATTAAATTATATAAAAATGCATTCTTATACAGTTTTGTTTTTCCGATTTTTTCTTCAACTAAAATACCAGCTTCTACAAGTTCATGAAGATATTTACTTGAAGTATTTCTGGAAATATCGAGTTTTTCGCACAAATATTCATTCTTTGTATAGAAATCATAAAATAGATGTTCAACTAATTCCTGAGAATGAATTTTTGGACAGCGTTCTTTAATTATTGAAGAAGCATTATTCATAATTTCCATAAATGAATTAATAAACTTAAAAGTAAACTCTGACATTTCATAAATTCCCTGAATCATAAAAAGCAGATAATCTTTTATGTTATTAATATTTTCCTGTGTTGCATACAAAACTTCATAATATCTTGCACGATTCTGGTTAATATATTTACTTAAATACAAAATCGGAATATCTAGTTTTTTTGTAAGAGTAAGATAAAGAATATTAAGCATACGACCTGTTCTACCATTACCATCATAAAACGGATGAATAGATTCAAACTGAAAATGAATAACTGCCATTTTTAAAATAGCATCAGTATCTTCCAATTCTGATATATTTATGTATTTTTCAAGATTAGAAAGATAATCACTGATTTCTTCGTAATTCTGAGGAGGAGTATGAAGGATTTCGCCAGTTTTTGTATTCATTATAACTGTACCCGGAAGTTTTCTTAAATCTCCTGCTTCTGGTTCTACGATGTGATGAATTTCGATTATGTGATTTGTAGAAATAAAACCGTTGTGTTTTACAAGTTCAAAACCTCGAAGCCTGAACGATAATTCAAAACTTCTTTTGATGCAGGATTTGTTTTTGCATAACTCATTTCCTTAAAGATTTCATCAAAAGTTGTAATGTACTTCAGTTGCAACCTTTTGCTTGGCACTGTCAATGAGGCTTTTTATATCTGAGAAAAGTTCATTTTTGATTTGCAATTCTTTTGACATTTATTCTCCTCTCTGCAACTCAGCCATGATTTCCTTAAACTGTTTTTCAAGTTCATTTATTGAAGCAAGGATTTCTTTTGTAGGGCGATATTCTTTTTTTTCGATTTTTGTCTGATGATATTTGTTGAAACTGAAAACATATTCATTATCAACAATTTCTTGCTTATCAACCAAAAAGGATTTATCAAATTTTGTTCGGTTTGCTTCATCTGCAAGATTATTCCATCGACAGATTATATCTGGAATGTCGTCAGATTCAATTTTGTCACGTTTTTGGTCTAGACTATAACCGTCATTTTCCATGTTATACATCCAGACTTTATCAGTACCACCAGTATTTGTTTTTGTAAATATCAGAATTCCTGTTTGCACTCCAGAATATGGATAAAAAACTCCACCCGGCATAAAAATAATACCTTCAAGTTTCTGCTCTTCTACCAATGTTTTTCGGAGTCTAGTATATGCTTTGTCGTTTGTATTATTTAAAACCCCAACAGGAATAATACTTACACATCTTCCTCCGATTTTTAAAAGACGAAGAAAGAGACTTAAAAAGAGGAGCTCTGTTTTCTTTGTTCCACCGCTAATCTGATTCAGAGATTTTGCAACGGTGCTTGGGTCAAGACTTCCACTAAAAGGAGGATTCGCCAAAATAAGGGAATATTTTTCTTTATCTTCGTAATCTTCACCCAATGAGTTATTATAATCAATTTTTGGATTATCAACTCCATGCAAAGTCATATTCATACAACCAATACGAAGCATATCTGTATCGGTATCAAACCCTGTAAACATTTCATTATGAAAATGTTTATTATTTTCTTTTTTTGTAAGTTCAGCTTTGTAATTTTCTTGAATATATTTTGCACTTTCACTTAAAAAACCTGCAGTACCCATTGCAGGGTCAATGATTGTATCTTGTAAAGTAGGTTTTGCAAGTTCCACCATCATATCGATAATATGACGAGGTGTTCTAAATTGTCCGTTATCACCAGAAGTTGCCATTTTGCTCAAAAGATATTCATAGCAATCTCCCATCATATCAGTTTTGTTAAAACCTAAATCTGGATCGCTTAAAACCTCAATCATTTTTCCTAAGATATATGGATTAGAAATAGAAAATTCTGCTTTTTCCATGTACTAAAAACACTCCATCTAAGGTCTGCATAAGAACAATTTATTTTGTCTTCTTCATCGATGTAAAAACCATCTTTGAAAAGAAGATCATAATCTTCATAAAAAACTTCGCGTTAGCTTATGTTACTATAACTCTACCCTGCTCCACTTTATATTTCAGACTGAAGAATATTTTTTTGCAAAATGTTCAAAATATTTTTTTATTATTTCTAAAATTTCATCTTTTCTTTCTGGTTCCCTGTCGCAAGTTTGAATCAATAACGAAACAGGATAAACAAATTCAATCGCAAGCATTTTTGCATCAGATTTCTGAATTACATTTTTATCCATCATTTTTTGAAAAATATTACAGTACAAATCAGAAATACTCTCACAAATATGATTTGAAGCAATCTTAGCAATTTTTTTGTTTCTAAACTGTTCCAAAGTCAAAAGTTTTCTTGTTTTTTTTATTGATTCATCATTGATAGTAAAATTAATCTGTTCAAAAGCAATAGTCACCAATTCTTCCATAGAATTAGGAATTTTTACAGCATTTTTTTCAAAACCAAAATTCTCACTATAATAATCTTCAATATGAGAAATCAAAATATCCAGAATCTCTTCTTTTCCTTTAAAATGCTTATAAATGGAAGGACCTTTCAAACCACATTTTTCGCCAATCAAATCAACACCCACACCATCATAGCCTTTTTCTGAAAATAGATTCAAAGCAGAATCCAAAATTCTTTCTCTTGTAGTTTTTTTATTTACCATAAATATCACCAGCAATTTAAAGGTTTTTGTATCATAAAAACACAGCGCTATCACAACACATTTTTTTTAGAAAAATACAACCGCTAACAATTCTAAATCTTCAAAGAATAAAAATGTACCCGCGCACAGCACAAATTCAACAACAAATAATTTACCAAATTTTCTATAAATAAAAAAGACAATTTTTTTTGCAACTTTTTCATAAAAAAACAATATCAGAACCTGCTCCACTTTATATTTTTCATTCTCATAATGTTTAAAAATTTATACAGTTAACTGCTCCAGTTTATATTTACGATAATATTCTTTCTACAAAAATAAAAATATTCCCACTCACCATGCTCCACTTTGTATTTATCTATTAGAAATATTCACAAAACATGCTCCACTTTCTATTTAATTTATAGAAAATAGTTAACTTTTTTATACACTTTTTATTCTGTCTACCTATTTCAATATCCTAAATTTATTACAGAATAATGTGCTCCAGTTTATATTTCCACACTGCTCCACTTTCTATTTACAAATCTCCCTTCTCTGCTCCAGTTTATATTTTAAAAAAAAATTTTCGTCCTCAATGCTCCAGTTTGTATTTATCATTCACATCTTCACCAATAACCTGCTCCACTTTATATTTACTGCCAAAAAAAATGAGATCTGTTCCTTTTTTATATGTCCCTGTTTTGTAAGACCCAGTCTCGTAAACAAACACTTCCACGACAATAAAAAAACTGTTCCACAAGTAACTAACATTTTAGGTGTGTCCCTTTTTTTCAGTGAGTGCCGTTAGACACGAACAAATCCGTTTGTCAAAAAAAACAGGGGCACACCTAACATCATTTTTATTTTCCACCTCACACTGATACGCACAAATCAAGGTCGTTCCCCTATTTAACACAAAAATACTCAAAAGAGAGCTCTGTCCCTGTTTTGTAGGTTCTTGTCTCGTAAACAAACACTTCCACGACAATAAAAAAATCTTTTCACAAGTAACTAACATTTTAGGTCTATCCCTTTTTTTTCAGTGAGTGCCGTTAGGCACGAACAAATCCGCTTGTCAAAAAAACACACACAAATTAAGGTCGTTCCCATCTTAAAAAAAGGTAAAAAAAGGGACACACCTCATTTTCATTTCCCAACTCAAATTATTTCCCAGAATTTTCCTTCCGATTAGTCTGTAATTACATTTTTCTTCTTTTAAAGTAATTTGTTATTACTTTCTTCTTCTTTTTAATAATAATGTATATACACTAAACAAAAAAAACACACGCCCTCCCAAACGCTCATATCTTCATTCTGACAGCTTCTCTTATTCGTCAAAGAAATATGTCAAAAACTTAAAAATCTCCTCTCAAAACGAATATTTAAGCGTATTACTTTTGTATTTACATTGTTAATACTTTTGTATAATTTAAGTATTCTTTTTGTTATTACATTTGTATTTTTTATTATCATTTTGTAATTGACACGTAATAACATTCGTATTATAATATTTTATGGTGGGTAGGGGACTGATTTTGTCTCCTTGAAAATAATTTTTTTTATAATTGGAGATAAAATGAAAACTATAACTTTCGCAATCCAAAAAGGCGGTACAGGAAAAACTTCTGTTTCAGTTTCTGTTGCCGGAGACCTTGCACTCGCAGGTAAAAAAACACTTTTAATCGATGCTGACCCTCAGGGCAACTCATCGGGCTGGATTTATCCAGAAGTAGAATATGAATTTGCTGATGTCCTTTTGGGAAAAGCAACTTTAGATCAGGCAATATGCAAAACTCATGTAGAAAATCTTTACATTCTTCCGACAGCCGGAATTGGTGGAAGTCTTCGTGATTTTTCACAGACAGCAACTGGCGACAAAATTTTTTATGTCAGAAACCTTCTTGATGAAATTGAAAAAATGGGGTTTGAATTTACTATCATTGACACTTCACCAGCTTTCAACCTGCTTGAAAAAATGTGCCTTGTTGCAAGCAATGAAGCAATCGCCGTTCTACAGCTTGACATTTTCAGTACTGACGGACTTGTAACTTTTGCAGACTCATTAAATACACTCAAAAAAAACATGCGTATTCAGGAACCTCTTTTTAATAAACTGATTTTAAATTCCAAAGATGACAGACTTCAACAGCAATCACAACTTTTGGCACAATTTGAAGAAAACAAAAACTTCACATTGTTTATGCTTCCAGTTGACCAGGCTTTCAAAAAAGCACAAGGCTCTCAAATCCTCGTTCAGGAACTTTACGGAACAAAACAAATCACTTTGGATGCAATCAATAAAATCTCAAAAGCGATAATCGAAGAAAAATAATCATCAAACTTGAAAAAATAAATTTTCAATCATTTTGACTTTTTACGGGAGAAAATAAATGGCAGTATCACAAAAGAAAAAACCTTCCGCTCCAGATATTTCTGCAAATCTGCGATATTTGAACGGCACACCAGAAAATCCACAGGAAGAGAACAATCAAATACAAACTGGAGCATCTATCCAAAATATCGAACAATCTCAACAAAATCAAAATATTCAGAAAAAAACAGCAATAAAAGATACCCAAATCATTTTCCGTACTACAGAAGAAAACAAAAATCAGTTAAAAGGATTTTTTGCAACTTACGGAATCACACTTTCAAAAGGCATTCAGCTTGCATGTTTTTATCTAGAACAACAAATCAAAAATGGCAATGTAGAAATTAACGCTGCAGGTTTAATCACAAAAAATAACAGGTAGGGGAGATGGAAAATATTATTAACAATGAGGAACTTTTTGGTAAAAGTACTTTAGATGAAATGACGAACGAAAATCTTCCAGCGCTTATTGAAGATGATCCTGAAAAACGTCTGAGAAGTTTTCTTTCCAGTCCTTTCATCTCAGCTTCTTTGCCGTTAAAAGATGTAAACAAAAACATTTTTAAACGAAAATACAACAACATTTCGCTCAGTCTTGCAAGTACAGCTGACAAAGTGCCATTTGGAAAATATGGGCGCCTTTTGCTTACAATTCTGACAACTCATGCGGTTGTGGAAAAACCAAATGCTGATGATGGAAGTGTTATGGTTCAATATAATTCTATTCGTCATCTTCTCAAAGAAATGCAGCTTTCTGCAGGCAGAAGCAATGAAATCAAAGAACAGCTTGAATATTTTTCAAAATCTACATTCGTTTTTGAAGAAAAACGCACATCTATCGTCCAAAAATCGCTTTTTAAAGATCTTCTTGAAGCAGATGAACAATTAAAAGCTGATAAAGTTCAGGCTACGCTTGTTTCTACAGGTATTATTCCTTTTATGGAAGGAATGCAGTATCTTGAATTAAAAGAAGATGGAAAAGAGGGCAAGCAATATTGCATTTCTATGAAATTGTCACCAGCCTTTGTTAAGTTTTCACGTAAACATTCTGTTCCAATTAATTATTCGGTTTATAAAAAAATTACAAGTGCTGTGGGAAAGGATATTTATGCATGGCTGACTTATCGCAACAACAGTTTAAAACCTGGTGATTCTGTTTTTATTCCAAGCAACTCACTTGTAGAACAATTTATGCCTGTTAAAGAAAAAAGTCATGAAAATCAAGAAAGAACAAATTATAATTACATACTGGAGCAGATAAGAATAATTAAAGAAAAATATTATCCTGAACTAAATGTTGCAATTAATAAAGATGGTGATGGAGTTACTTTGTATCATTCTATACCACAAATTCTTTCAAAAGATTCAAGATATGTTTTAGTAACAGCAAGTATGTAGTTAATTTTATGTGATTTATCCACATTTTTTTATTACTACTATTTGTTTTAAAATTATTTGTTAATTCTATTTGTTTATATAGAAGATAATTATAATTTGGAGCAAGTAAAAATATATATTGGAGCATATATTCCTTAAAAATTGTTTCTATTTTGTTATTATTACAAGAGTTAGGAATAAAAAATTGAATAATTAAAATAAATATAGATTGGAGCGGAAAAAAGAAGTTTATCCACAGTTTTATGTGGATAAACAAATAGAAACTGGAGCATAAAAACTAAAAAGAAAGAATTTTCTTTTGAAATCTTAAAAATTTAGTAAAAAATATTCAAAAAAATATGAAAATAACCTTTTTTACAAGTTATATCTTTTACAGGTGCTCCAGTTTATATTTATTATATAGAAGAAAGTTTAATAATCTAAAAAAAAGTATTTTTTGATGCTCCATTTTGTATTTATTTTATTTTCAAGATTTATTTTTTGTGAAATTTTACGATATTTTGATTGTCAAGAAAATTCAATTATGTTAAACTTTTTATAATTGGTTCAATTTCGAGTTTTTTAATTTTAAACAGTGGCAAGGATTGTAAGGGCTG
>CAMEET010000058.1 GCA_945915085.1 uncultured Treponema sp.
GCACATTGAAGTACGAATGGATTTTCCTCCGGGATTATTCAAGTGCAGAGGAACTGAGAAAAAGTCTCGGGGAATTTGTAAAGTTCTTCAATAGTGAAAGGATTCATCAAGGGTTGGACTACAAAACTCCGGATGAAGTTTACGAAGCAGGTTTGATAACAAACAGATTGAAGACAAAACCTATGGCTGCTTAATTCGTTATTTTTGGAAAAAAGTGTCTGGACAAAGGGCTTAGCATAAGGCTATCATTGCAAGACAAGCAGCACCACAATCAGTTTCATCAAATTGTTGACGGTATTTCATTTCTCTACTTGTTTTTCCTATAATTAAAAACCACTAGTCCGTAAATAACTTTATATAAAAAATATACAGTCATTATAAGAGTTAAAATAAATAATATAATGGAAGATTCTGTTTTATTTTTACTCATCAAAACAAAATAAATAACAGAGATTATTAAAGATAATAGAACAAATATGATTAATTTAATAAGCCCTTTCGGTTTACTGCTCTTTTGTTGAAAAATATTATTATCATTCAGAGTTTTTATTATTTCATCCTGTTCTTTTGCTGCAAAACAGATTGATTTTGAATTATTCAAATACAATGTAATATTTTTCTCAGATAAACAAAAATCAGAGAATTGTAGAAATGGATTATTGAGTGAATAACTATGAACATCTGATAATCTAATATGATTATCTTTTAAGGAGTTTGGTTTTTGCCTTACATTTCTTCTTTTTATATAAAGATATGAATTTTCAAGATAAATGCAACGCTCAAAAATAGAACCATATATAATACATGCAAAGATGACTATTGCACTAAGTGCCAAATTGTATTTTGAGTTTATAAGATTTATTACCATGTAAATAAACAAAAACTTAAATAATAATCCTATCACATTTTTTACATCAACAGTCCGTTTTAACTTCATAAAATCCTCCTAATATAATTTTTATCTAACATATAAAATCAATTATTCATTAATGTGATTCATGTGGTCCAGGAACTCCAGAAAACACTCCTTGTACATCTGATTCAAAACCAAATGATTTCAAAGCATTAAAACCTTCTAATATTTCTTTTACTCCAACGTCAAAATAAATTCTTCAAGTTCTGGAATAAAATCTTCCAAAGTTTTGTATTTGTCACGATTGGTTTGATAATTGTCTAAGAATTCTGCAATTGCAGGAACGTAAATCATTTTTTGATTTTCCACAGTGATTTTATTCAAATATTCAACATCTTCTTTTGGTAATAAATCTTCCCAAAATTTATTTGCGCAAGATTGATTTATTGTTTCGTTTAAAACGTAAAATCCTGAAGAATATCCATTCATAGTATAAAATTGCGTATTTGCATAAAACAAGTTATCAAATTTTGTTTTTATTTTTTCATTTTTATATAAATTTTCTGCTATTTTTATGGTTTTTGGATGTGAAAATTCATGTGCCAATAAATACACAAAAATTGAGTCATCTCTTTTTTCATTTGACAAAATAACAACGTGTATATTTTCTATTCCATTTGCAGTTTTAAAAGGAATTCCGTAATTTCCAGAAAGGAGTGTTACATAAAGTTTTATATTATTTTCTATTGTTGTTCCGTAAAAATCTTCTATCCAAAAATCAACTTTTAGTTCAGCTAAAAGGGGTTCAAATATTCCTATTAATTTTTCATATACAAATTTGTTTTCAATAAAAAATTTGTCAAAATCTGTCTTAATTCTAAAATCTTTTACTAATTCTATATATTTATTTGTATTATAATACGAATTATTTAAGGCAGGTCCATCTGTTGTAACAAAGTTTTCATTATCAATTTGCATTATAAAATCTGACATATCATCTTTTAAATACATCCCAAATTCTGGAAGACGCTGATATGCCATATCATTATTATAAAAAATTTTGTCTTTGTTTTTGTAAGTGGAAAAATAATCATCAATTTTGTTTAAATATCCATAATTATTCACACCAAAATCTGCGTAAGGATGAACTTTATCAAGACGTCCCAAAATCATCATCATTTCTACTTTTGGGTCTACAACAATGTCAATTTTTCCAACAGTTTTTACAATTGGCTTTGCAGTAAATTGACATTTTACTTCCTTACTTTTGCACGAAACAAAAACACATAGAATAGAAAATAAAATGATTTGTATAAAACAATTTTTCATACTTTTTCTCCAATAAAAAACTAGGCTTCAAACCACATTGTCCGCCAATAACATCTATCATTTCTACTTCAGAAACTCCAGAAAACACTCCTTGTACATCTGATTCAAAACCAAATGATTTCAAAGCATTAATACTTTTTTATGTTCTCCTTTTATTCCACCATCAAAATAAATTCTTCAAGCTCTGGAATAAAATCTTCCAAGTTTTTATATTTGTCACGATTGTTTTGATAATTGTCTAAAAATTCTGCAATTTGTGGAACGTAAATCATTTTTTGATTTTCCACAGTTATTTTATTCAAATATTCAACATCTTCTTTTGGTAATAAATCTTCCCAAAACTTAGTTTTATTTTATAACGGTTATGTTACAATGTATAGGTCATAAAAAGTACAAATTTTCAAATGTGACCTTTTGTGACCTAATTTCTTGAACTATATTAAAACTTTCGTATCTAAAATTGAACAAAAAAAATATCTTTGATAAACTTAAAAAATTAATAAAGTTTAGGAGCTCATAATGGCAAACAAAAAAAAACCTTTTTATACAAAAAAAACACTTTTACTATTCAGACTCTTTGCTTTAATTGCTATAGTAATATTAATTGCCTCCTTCATAAACAGCATTATTTATAAGAACCTGTTTTCATCATATAGTAATACAATTTTTTATTTTACAAGCATCATCTCTATTTTTCTTCTATTTTTCGTCCTTATTTATCCCCAAAAAATAGAGGCTTGCTCAGTAATTACTTTTATATATTCTTTACAAATTTTCATTTTTGAACCTAATAACACTATGGGACTTTTTATGTACATTTTAACTGTGGCTATGCTTTATGCTAGGGGTTTTTACAATATACACAAAAAACAAAAGAATATTTTTACAATTATAATTTTTATTTTACTTAATCTTAGTCAAATGCGTTTTGGCTCAAAAATATTTCTTAATTCCCTAATTCAAACTGTAGGGTTTTCATTTATTTATCTTTTATCAATATATTTTATAAAAGCAGCTATACGAAATGATTATAATACTAATTCATCAAGCAACATTTTAAATCTAAAAAATTACGACAAATTAACTATTCGGGATGCACTTTGGCTCATACAAATTCAAAACAAAGTAAAATATGATGCTATAGCAATAAAATCAAAAGTTGCCCCTGGAACTGTAAAAAACAGACTTAAATTTATTTTTTCTGTTTTAGAAGTTGGTGATAAACAAGGTTTTATAAATGAATATAGTACATTTGAAATCTGCTATAGTGAATACTCTTCTGAACAAATAAGCTCTATGACATTTACCGACGATGATTTTATTGAATAAAATCCACATTCTTGTAAATACAAGGACGACAAAAATTTGATTTCTGGATTGCTTTGGCTGCTCCTCAACTAAACTCGAAATTCAGACTATATGATTTCACGAACATGTTCTTTCGTTCGCATTTTAACATTATTTTCCCATTGAGAAACTATCTGTTTTCTTCTATAATAAACATTACTATGGCTTACAAAATTTTTATTGACGGAAAAGAAGGCACTACCGGTTTGAAGATTTTTGAACGGTTTGCCAACAGAAATGATATTGAATTGATTACTATTGACGAAGATAAAAGAAAAGATTCTGCTGAACGTGCAAAAATGATTAATGAATCTGACTTTACATTTCTTTGTCTTCCTGACGCTGCGGCAATTGAATCAGCTGCTTTATGCACAAATCCAAAAACTGTGATTATTGACGCATCGACTGCCCACAGAACTAATGATTCTTGGGCTTATGGTTTTCCTGAACTGGATAAATGTTTTAGAGAAAAAATTGAAAAGTCTAACAGAATTGCTGTGCCTGGTTGTTATGCTTCGGGAACTATTGCAATTCTTTATCCTCTTGTAAAATCTCAAATTATGCCGAAAGATTATCCTGTTTGTGTTCATGCGGTAAGCGGATATTCTGGGGCTGGAAAAAAAGCAATTGCTCAATATGAAGATTCTTCTAGAAATCCCGAACTTTCTTCTCCTCGTCTTTATGCTTTGACTCAAAATCACAAGCATTTACCTGAGATTAAAAAAATCTCTGGGCTAGATTTTGAACCAATTTTTAATCCTTACATTTGTGATTACGTGCAGGGAATGTCTGTGACTGTTGGATTGCATTCAAGGCTTCTTTCTAAAAAAGTTACTGCAAAGGATATCTGGGAACTTTTTGCTTCTCATTATCAAAGCTGTAATTTTGTGCAGGTTGCTGGTTTTATGGGTGAAGGAGTTTTAACAGAACAGTTCATCGCGGCAAATACTCTGGCAAATACAAATAAAATGCAGATTTTTGTTTATGGTAATGACGAACGCATTATGATTACCACAAGGTTTGATAATCTTGGAAAAGGTGCAAGCGGTGCTGCGGTGCAGTGTCTGAATATAAGAATGGGAATTGATGAAACTGTGGGGTTAATATAATGGCAAAATATATTTCTTTAACTTTTGATGATGGACCTTGTAATGCAAGTGATGATGTTATGAACAGAATGCTTGATATTCTGGAAAAACATAATGTTGTGGCAAGTTTTTATCTGATTGGAAATAAAATCTCAGAAGAAAATAAAAAAGTGATAAAACGTGCTTTTGATATGGGTTGTGATATTCAAAACCATTCATGGACACATCCTGGAATGTCAAAACTTTCGAAAGAAGAAATTCTTGAAGAATATAATAAATGTGACCAGGCTATTATTGATATAACTGGAGTAAAACCAGAGTTTTTCCGCCCTCCTTTTATTGATGTAAATGATTTGATGCACGAAACTATTCCAACTCCTTTTATTTGCGGTTACGGTGTGGAAGACTGGGTTCCAGCTGTAAGTGCTGACGAACGATACGAAAGAATGCTTGCCGGTGCAAAAGATGGACTTTTGTATCTTTTGCACGTAATGGAAGGAAATCAGGCAACTGTTGATGCTGTAGACAGAATTATTCCAGTTTTAAAAGAACAAGGCTATGAATTTGTGACAACTCCAAAAATGTTTGAATTAAAAGGTGTCGACAAAAAAGCACACACAGGCATTTTATGGACTGAAGTAAAGTAATTTTGTATAAAAAATAGCATAATTATTAAAAAATAATGAAAATATATTGCATATTATGAGTATATTCGGTATAAATATACAAAAACATACGTAACAGGTGAATATTTATGCAGAAAATTAATTTTATAGATGGCGGAGTTTGTGCTCCAAACGGTTTTACGGCAAACGGAATTTTGTGTCACATAAAAGAAAGCAGAACAAAGAATGACACTGCGCTTGTTTTTTCTGAAAAACCTTGTAATGTTGCAGGTGTTTTTACAAAAAACAGAGTTCAGGCTGAAAGTGTTAAACTTACAAGAAAAAATATTGCTGACGGCAAGGCTCAGGCACTTATTGCCATTTCTGGAAATGCTAACTGCTGTACTGGAGCTCAGGGCGCTGAAAATGCGCTGAGAATGGCACAATGCACAGCAAAAGAATGTGGAATTCTGCCTGAAGATGTTGTTGTTTATTCCACAGGCGTTATTGGCGCTCAGTTTGACGTTACTAAAGTTGAAAATAATATCAAAACACTGAAAGAAGGTCTTTCAAAAGAAGGTCATAAAGAAGCACGCATTGCAATTATGACTACAGACACACAGTTCAAAGAAGCTGCCGTTGAGTTTTCTATTGGTGGAAAAACCTGCAGAATGGGAACTATGTGCAAAGGTTCTGGAATGATTCACATCAATATGGGAACAATGCTCAGTGTGATTACTACAGACTGCGCAATTTCTTCTAAGATGCTTGATAAAGCATTGCACGAGTCAATTTTGGGAACTTATAATTGTGTTTCTGTTGATGGTGATACTTCTACAAATGATTCTCTCACGATTTTTGCGAACGGTCTTGCCGGAAACAAAGAAATTACACAACAAGATGAAGATTACAAAACTTTTCTTGAAACACTTAATAAACTGAACACTGTAATGGCAAAAAAAATTGCTGCTGATGGCGAAGGTGCTACTCGTCTTGTAGAATGTAATGTAAAAGGTGCAAAAACTGTTGAAGATGCAAGGGGACTTGCAAAAGAAATTATCTGTTCTTCGCTTGTGAAGGCAGCTATGTTTGGAAGCGATGCAAATTTTGGAAGATTTTTGTGTGCAATGGGTTACAGTGGTATTGATTTTGACCCTGACAAAACGAGCATCTGGTTTACAAGCAATGAAAATTCTAAACGTTTCTTTGAAAATTATGATGATTTTGAAGTTCACGGAAACAATTCCATTTTAGTTTATAAAGATGGTGTTCCTGTGGAACTGGATGAAGATTTGGCAAAGAAGATTATGAGTGAACAGGCTGTAGAAATTCTTGTGCAATGCGGAGATGGTAATGCCTGTGGTACTGCCTGGGGTTGTGACTTAACTTACGATTATGTCAAAATTAATGGGGATTACAGAACTTAATTTTTATAGATTTAGGTGATTGTTTTGTGGTAAACGCGTGAGCGCTGTGCAAGGCGCCGAAGGCGTACCGAAGCGTAGCGAAGGTATGAGCGGTAGCGAACCTGGAACATAGCGACCCGAGCGAACGAAGGTGAGCGAGGGGCACGCCCAAATTTTTATGAATTTTAATAAATGAGGAAAAATAAAAATGGAGAATTCCGAGAATCTTTCTACTGAAACCTGGTCAAAAGTGCTTTCTGAGGCTCTTCCCTATTTTAAACAGTGGTGTGGTAAAGTTGTTGTTGTAAAATATGGCGGAAATGCTATGCTCAACGAGGAACTGAAACAGGCTGTAATGGAAGACATTGTTTTGCTTAGTACGATTGGAATAAAAGTTGTGCTTGTGCATGGCGGCGGTCCTGAAATTAACAAAATGCTTGAAAAAGTTGGCAAAGAATCGAAATTTGTGGATGGTCTGCGCTACACGGATGAAGAAACGATGGAAGTTGTGCAGATGGTTTTGACTGGCAAGTTGAACAAGGATATTGTCGGCATTCTTTTGCAAAAAGGTGGAAAGGCTGTGGGGCTTTCGGGTGTGGATTCCGGGCTTTTGCGTGCTGTAAAAACTACGAAAGATTTGGGTTTTGTTGGAGAAGTGACTCAAGTGCATCCTGAAATTTTGATTTCGCTTTTGGATAAAGGTTTTATTCCTGTTGTTTCGACGGTGGCGTTGGGTGAACAGGGGGATGATTCGCGTTATAATATTAATGCTGACACTGCGGCTGCCAAAATTGCTGTTGCTTTGAAAGCGGAAAAATTTGTGCAGCTTACGAATGTGCCTGGTGTGCTGAGAAATATTGATGACCCTTCTACTTTAATTAAGCGCATTGAAAAAACTGCTTTAGGTTCGCTTAAAGCTACTGGAATTATTGCAGGCGGTATGATTCCAAAAATTGACTGTTGTATGACTGCGTTGGAAGGTGGAGTTCCTCGCACTCACATTATTGACGGACGTGTTCCCCACAGTCTTTTGATAGAAATGTTCAGTGACCGTGGTATTGGTACGATGATTTATTAAATTTTGTCAGAAAAGGTTTTGCAGGGAATGATTTTGCAAGACTTTTCTAAAAAGATGCTGATGTTTGATTCAACAAAAAGGCTTGTTGAACGGGCGTCAGCATCTTTTTTTGTCCTGCTGAATGGCTGTCATGGTGGCTGAAAGGCAGACTGGCTGACAAGTGACTTTCTGGCAAACTTTCAGACGCAGACTGACAGGCACAGACTTTTTTTTACAGGTATTTTTTGATTGCTGCAAGAAGTTCTGAATATTCTGTAAATGCTGGATATTGTGGATAGTCTTTTATGATTTGTGGTGTCGAGCGGAACAAAAATCCTGCTTTTGAGGCTTGAATCATGCCTAAATCGTTGAAACTGTCGCCGCTTGCTATTGTGTCAAATCCGATTGACTGCAATGCTTTTACAGTTGTAAGTTTACTTTTTTCACAACGCATTTTGTAGCCTGTAATCTCTCCGTTTTCTGCTACTTCAAGTGTATTACAGAAAATTGTTGGCTGCCCAAGTTTTTTCATAAGTGGAGCTGCAAACTGACTGAATGTATCACTGATAATGATTGTCTGGCAACATTCTCTTAGTTCGTCAAGAAATTCTTTTGCACCTGGAAGCGGGTCGATTTTTTCGATTGTTGACTGAATTTCTTTTAATCCCAAATTGTTTTTCTTAAGTATTTCTATGCGATATTTCATCAATTTATCGTAGTCTGGTTCATCGCGGGTAGTTCTTCGTAATTCTGGTATGCCTACTGCATCTGCAAAAGCTATCCAAATTTCTGGAACAAGTACGCCTTCCAAGTCTAGACATGTAATAATCATTTTTATAAACCTCTGTTGTTGATTTTTTTGAAAATCATGACGATGAAGTTTTTTTTGATTTTTGAACTGCATCATTTTTCCATGAATTTCATTTTATCCTTAATATCTTACAATAGTATATTTATTGAAATATGTCAAAGAAAAGTGTAAAATATTTATTCTTGAAAAAGTGCAATTTTGGTGATTGTTTTATCAAGTCTTCAAGTAAAATTTTCTAAGGTACATTTGTGATGCAGAACAATAAAAAGAAACGAAAAGCAAAAAAATCCAGAAAACCAAAAGTTTATATTCCGCCTTATAAAATTATAATTCTTTGCAGCATTGTAATAATTATCTGCATGGCTCTTTTACTCGTTACAACAATTAAATCTTCTGAAAATCCTCAAAATTCTTCGATTCAAAACCGTTATCAGCAGACTGAACTTTCACAGAATGAAAACTCTTCGGGCAAAAAAAACGAAACTTCTGTTAAATCTCAAAAAAAATCTGATGAGCAGAAAAAGAAAAAAGAAACACAAAAAAGGGTCGAATCTGAAAAACAGAATCAGAAAAAAACTGAAAGTTCCAAATCAGAAAAAAACAAAACTAAAAAATCTTCTGAAACTGCAAAGACTGTCAATACTGAAAAAATAGGAAAAACTGAAAAAAAAGAAAATCAGATATCCGCAAAACCTGAAAAACCTGAAAAGAAAGAATCACCGAAAGATGAAAGTCAGAATTCTGATAAAACCGAAACAAAAAGTTCTGTCAAATCTGAAAAACCAAAACAAACTGAATCTGGCAGTAAAACATCTGACAAATCAAAAAATCAAAATTCTACAAAATCCACTAAATCCACAAATCAAGATTCTGTCAAATCTGAAAATAAAAAAACACTGGAAAACCAAAATAAAAAAATTCCAGAAACTTCGAAAGCGCAGGAAAGTGAAAATCCAAAAGTCCCAATAAATCCAGATAATTCCAAACCAAAAGACAAATTTAATTTTCCGCAGGCAAAAAATCACGCACAACTTATTTTTGTTTTTGATGACGGCGGACAAAATTTATCTCATCTGGAACCTTTTTTAAATCTTCCAATTCCAATAACTATTGCGGTTCTTCCTCGCCTTTCACATTCAGTTGATTCGGCACAAAAAATCAGAGCTGCAAAAAAAGAACTCATTCTTCATCAGCCGATGCAGGCTCTCAATTCAAAAGTAAATCCAGGTCCAGGTGCAATCACTCCTCAAATGACCGAAGACGAAATAATTGCAACTTTATTCTATAATATTCATGAAATCGGACCTGTTGCCGGGATGAATAATCACGAAGGCTCTGCAATCACAGCGGATGCAGAAAAAATGGCTGTTATTCTCAAAATGGCAAATGAGGAAGGAATATATTTTCTTGACAGCCGCACAAATTCTGAAACGAAAGTGCCGTATGTGGCAAATCTTATGGGATATTCATATTATGAAAGAAATATTTTTTTAGATAACGAAAAAACAAATGAGAATGCCTTGCAGGAACTGAAAAAAGGTCTTGCAATTGCAAATAAAAATGGAAGTGTTATAATGATTGGGCACATTTGGAGTGCTTCTTTTCTCCCTGATTTTCTGCTGGAAGTTATTCCAGAATTGCAGGAAAAAGGATATACTTTTAGTACTGTAAGTGCTTCTAACGCACAAAAATTTTGATTAGTCCACGTTTTTATTCAAAGAGGTGTGATAAAAATTACATCCGTGTAAATTTTATCACACAAGTTTATTTCGTGCGTTGCACTTCATAAACTTGGATTTTCGCCATCCATGGCTCGCCGCTATTGCGGAGTTTTTTAAAGAGGTAAATATGAAAGTTTTAGGAATTGAATCTTCTTGTGACGAAACAGCCTGTGCAATTGTTGAAGACGGTCACAAAATTTTAAGCAATGTTGTTGCAACACAAATTCCTTTTCATCAGATTTATAAAGGTGTCGTTCCAGAAATTGCAAGCCGCAAACATGCAGAATGGATTTTGCCAGTTGTGCGACAGGCTTTGCAAGAAGCAAATCTTTCTCTTGATCAGATTGATGCAATTGCAGCAACAAACAGACCAGGACTTATGGGGTCACTTCTGGTGGGATTTACTTTTGGAAAAACTCTTGCATGGGCTTGTCATAAGCCTTTTATCGCAGTAAATCATATGCTTGGTCATCTTTATGCTGCGCAACTTGCAACTCCAGTTGAATATCCTTTTTTGGGGCTTCTCGTTTCTGGTGGACACACAATTATTTGCAAAGTGAATGATTTTGATGATTTGGAAATTCTTGGAACAACAGTAGATGATTCAGTTGGAGAAGCTTTTGATAAAGTTGCAAAATTTTACGGTCTTGGTTACCCTGGTGGAGTAATAATCGATAATCTTGCAAAAAAAGGAAATCCAGATTCTGCTCATTTTCCAATTCCAAAACTTGATGAAAAAGAACACCGCTATGATGTTTCTTTCAGCGGACTTAAAACTGCCGTAATTCATCAATGCGACCAATTCTGGCAGGAAGGATTTGAACATTCTACAGAAAATATGTGTGCTGCTTTTCAAGAAACAGCAATTAAAACACTAACGTCGCGTCTGCTTCGTGCTGCTGATGATACAGGACTCAAAACTGTAGTCTGCGGTGGCGGTGTCGCTGCAAATTCACTTTTGCGGGCAGAACTTGCAGGACGCAAAGATTTAAACTGCATCTTCCCTCCTCTCAAACTTTGCGGCGATAACGGAGCAATGATTGCAGGCGTTGCATATCATTTTCTAAAACGTGGTGATACAAGCGATTTGCATACCGTTCCTTGTGCGAGAATTCCGCAGTTTAAGCGCGGCTTAGCTCAAGTCCGCCATGACAAAAAAAATTAACAGGATTTTTTACTCATATGGATGAATTATTAAAAATAAAAGCATTTGCAAACCGTGAAGCCATTCCGATTATGCAAGATGAAGGCTGTGATTTTATCTGCGACTACATTTTGAAAAATGATGTAAAAACAGTACTCGAAATAGGAACAGCAATCGGATATTCTTCTATCAGATTTGCAAATCTCAAAGAAAATATTCACATCACTACAATCGAGCTGGATATTGAGCGATACGCAAAAGCAAACCAAAATTTCAAGCTGTGTAAACTGGAACACAAAATCACTTCGATTCACGACGATGCACTGATTCATGATTTTTCAGAAAAGTTTGATTTGATTTTTATCGATGCTGCAAAAGCTCAATACATTAAGTTTTTTGAAAAATACAAAAATAATCTAACAAAAAACGGTGTAATCATAAGTGACAACCTTTCATTCCACGGCATGGTCGATGATTTGACTTTGACACACAATTACAGCACAAAAAAACTTGTCAAAAAAATCCAAAAATATGTTGAGTTTTTAAAAACAAACGAAGAATTCGAAACAGATTTTTTTGAGGTTGGAGACAGAATTTCAATCAGCAGAAAAAAAAGTAAATAGAAAATTATTTTACGTCCCTTTCATAATCACAAAGAAGATTATTAACTCTGCTCAAAACAAGTTTTTTATTTTTTGTCCAGTCAGGTGCAATCAGAATCTTTTTTGGAGGATCACCTGTAAGTCTGTGGATAACGACATTTGTTGGAATGAGATTTAAAGCTTTTTTTAATAACGAAAAATATTCTTCCATTTGAAGCGGATTATATTCCCCTTTTTCATACATTTTCTGCAAATCTGTTTGTGACAGTATATAAAGATTTGTGATTTTTATTCCATCGCTTTCTGCATTTACAACATCGCAAACAGTTTTCATCATATCACGTTCAGTTTCACCAGGCAGGCCAAAAATCACATGACTTACAACATGAATATTACGATTTGCAGCATGCAGTTTTTTTACAGCATCAAAATAAACCTGATTTTCATAACCGCGCCTGATTACCCCAGCTGTTTTCTCATTTGTAGATTGTAATCCAAGTTCAACCTGAACATAATTTGTTTTTGCAATATTGCCAATAATTTTCAGACATTCATCACTCAAACAATCTGGACGGGTAGCAATAGAAATGCCTGAAACATCAGGACAATCAAGCGCACGAAACCACAAATTTTTTAGTTTATCTATATCGCCATAAGTATTCGTAAAATTCTGAAAATAAGCAATGTATTTTACATTTTCCTGATTTTTTAGTTTCGGTGCCAAAAGCATTTTTGCCTTTTCAATCTGCTGTTCTATTTCCAAAAAAGAATCAGGCACAAAATCACCACTTCCCGCTTGACCGCAAAAAATGCAACCTCCAAAACCTATTGTTCCATCACGATTAGGGCAAGTGCATCCTGCAGAAACAGAAATCTTGTATACTTTTGTGCCAAAAATGTTTTTATAAAAATTACTTACAGTCACGCAGATTACCAGTGGCCAGAAGCTCCGCCTCCACCAAAATGGCCGCCACCACCACTGAAGCCGCCAAAGTTACCACCTCCAAAGCAACCGCTTTTGTGAATGGAAGAATGATTTCCAGCGTTGATATTTCTACCAACATTTCTAGAAACATTTGACAGGAAAATCCATTTAAAAATGCCACCTTTTGAAGTAATAATTACAAAAATGAAAATCATCCAGATAATCATAAACACTAAACCAGCACCAGAATCTTCATCTTCTTCATTTAAAACTTTTTTATCAACAATTTCAGTATCACCACAGGCTATGCCACCAATATTCATCACACCTTTTTTGATACCGCCAGAATAATCTCCATCTTTAAACTCAGGAATTATTACATTTCTGATAATCAGACCACATTTTGCATCAGTAAGCAAACCTTCGAGTCCATAACCAACTTCAATTCTAAGTTCACGTTCTTCCATTGCAACAAGAAGTAAAGCTCCATTGTCTTCACCTTTTTGACCAAGTTTCCATTTTTCAGCAACCTTCACACCATAAGCCGTAATGTCTTCACCTTTTAAACTAGGAATAGTCAAAACAGCAATCTGAATACCAGTCTGATTTTCGACATTCGTAAGATATTCATTAATCTGCTGTTCATCATTCTTGCTAATGACGTTTGCATAATCATTTACACGTCCTTGTAGAGCAGGAACATCCAAAGCAAAAACATTTGCAAATGCAACAAGGAAAAAAGCAAAAAACAACCCCTTCTTAAATTTACATAAATAACTTTTCCAAAAAACTTCTTTTTCCAGCAAACACTTGTTTAGAACCATTCTTCATCTCCCAAAATAGCTAAACCATCAGAAAGTTCATTTGGATTTTCTTCTTTGCATGGAAAATTTTGTGCCAGAAGCTCACCACATTTTGAAATTGCATCAGTAAAAGCAAGAAGAGCATCACCTTTTTTCAAGTTTTCAGCAAGTTCATCAGCAATCAGATTCCACATATCCTGAGAAATTTTTTCAGAAATTCCACGGTCAGCAATGATTCTCACCTGTCGTTCCATATAAGAAACAAAAATCAAAATGCCAGAATGTTCTTTTGTATCATAAACTCCGGATTCTGTAAAATACCTGAACGCTCTATGGGTAACACAAGATTTTCTGACAGAAACAGGAATAATGATTCTGTCAATGGCTGGAATATTTGCAAGATAGAACGAAATCACCACAGTCGAAAAACAACTAATAACATAAAAAACAGGCAAAATCCAACTTGGTTCATTCTGCCAATATAACAGTCTGTACAAACCAAGAATTTTATCAGAAAAAGGAAGCATCGCAATCAGAACAATTGCACCTATCAAATCTGCCCAAAGTAATTCCCAAAACGAATAATGAGCACTTTCAGCAGCTACAGCCACTGCAATTTCACCAGTAGTTTTCGATTCCACATCAGCAACACAATCCTTAATTTTTTGCATTGCATCATCATTCAAGTTAAGTTTTTTACACAATTGTTTACTTTTCATTCACAAAACCTGCACAAAATCCCTAAAATTCCACTTTTGGAGCAGACTGAGCCTCAGCACTTGCAGAAAAATAAATTTTCTTTTCAAATCCACTCATATTGGCAATAAGATTCGTTGGAAAACTTCGAATTTTCGAATTGTATTGTTTAGCCGTGTCATTATAACGCCCTCGCGCCACTGTAATTCTATTTTCCGTACCTTCAAGCTGATCCTGCAAAGCTAAGAAATTCTGATCCGCCTTCAACTCAGGATAATTTTCCGTAACCATCAAAAGTCTTTGCAAACTAGAACCAAGCTGATCCTGCACCTGTTGATATCTTTCAAACGCTTCAGGATTACTCAAAACTTCATCACTAATATTAATTTGCCCGCCAGCTTTCGATCTTGCATCACTCACCTGCTTGAAAACTTCACTTTCATGACTTGCATAACCTTTTACAGTCGAAACAAGATTTGGAATCAAATCCATACGTCGCTGATACTGATTCTGCACCTCAGCCCACTGTCCGCTCACATTTTCTTCCATATAAACAAGCGAATTATACGTATTTTTATAACAAGAAAAAAGAGCAATCGCACACACAGCAAAAATAATCACAACAATTAGCCATTTTGGAAATTTTTTCATCACATTCTCCCATAAAAATACCGCAGCCAAAACCACAAATATTTTTTTTATAATAATAATTTGGGCGACTTGGAGCTTCGCTCCAAACAGGCTTTTCGCACTTCGCTACCGCTCATCCTCCGCACTCGGCTACGCCTCGCTTACAGTGGACTGCTTCGCAGGTGCTACAATCCTTGTCGCATATACCAAAATCTATTTAAACACATCTTTATAATTTAAATAAATAAAACACATAAAGTCAACAAAAAAATGTCTGCTGTTTAAATTTTGGCAAGCAGTAAAATATAATTCCCCAAAAAAAGGTTTCCAACATCTGTTATAATGGAATTGCAAAAACACAAAAAAGGAGGAAGGAAACCTATGGAAAGTTTAGCACAAAAGGAGAGAAAAGAAAACAGC
>CAMEET010000059.1 GCA_945915085.1 uncultured Treponema sp.
CGTCTTTTTCACAAGCACACAGGCGTTTCGCCGTCGGAGTATCGGAAGATGAGAAACGGAAGATAGAGAGAATTATCTCCACCTGCACACACAGGTCGGATTTCAATATCTGAACGGGTTTTGACCTGGTCTGTCCCTGTTTTCCCCTTTTATCTTTTTTGATTTGGAGTTATAATCATTTTTATGACTAAAACTTTATCTCAACTCTTACCGTCAATTAAAAATACAGTTACTTCTGCAGACGGTGTTCAAATTTTAGATTTACAGGAAATAAATAAAATCCCCATTTCAAATCTTGTTTTCGATTCAAGGGATGTATCTGAAAATTCGCTCTTTTTTGCTTTGCCTGGAACTCATACTGACGGCAACAATTTTATTGCAAAAGCGATAGAAAATGGTGCAAATGCTGTTGTTTATCAGGGAGAATTTTCTTCAGAACAAAAGACTGACATTGCAAAAGCTATCATTAAACGTACAATTGACAATGCAGTTTCTCAGGAAAGAACAAAATTTGCTCCGGCTTTGATTAAAGTTGCAAATTCCCGAGTTGCTATGGCTCCTCTGTCAGCCTGCTTTTATGATAATCCATCGGAAAGACTGATTGTAATCGGCGTAACTGGAACAGAAGGAAAATCATCAACAGTAAGTTTTATATGGCAGCTTTTGCGTGCATGTGGCGAAAAAGCAGGTTTTATATCAACAGTTGAATATTCATTTGGCGACGAAGCCATGCCTAATCCTCAGCATCAGACAACTCCAGAAGCGCCAATTATTCAGCATCATTTAAATCAAATGCTTGAAAATGGCTGTAAATATGCTGTCATTGAAACGTCTTCTCATGGACTTTCTGATAAACTTAATCGATGCGGAAATATTCTTTTTGATTGCGGAGTTTTTATGAATGTTACGCTCGAACATCTTGAATTTCATAAAAACTTTGAAACGTACAGAAGCGATAAGGCAAATCTTTTCAGAGCTCTTGACAAACACAATCACATCAAAAAAATCGCTGGAATTGATACATCTATAAATTCTATTGGAATCGTAAATCTAGAAGATGAATCTGCAAAATATTTTATTGATTCTACAAAACACAATGTTTATGGTTTCACGACAGAAGGAAAAGCTGGAAAAGCAGCTGCAGAATTTGGTGCAGATGCTGTTCCTCTTCCAGAAATTCCAAAAAACATTCGTTATATGACTGCAAAAAATATTGCAAGTGCGACATACGGTCTTAATTTTGATGTAGATGCAGATGGCGAAAATTCACTTTATCCACAAAACTTTGACCCAGTTTTACCGAGAACAAATTCTCATTTTTCTGTAAAAGCATCGCTTCCAGGTGCTTTCAATGCATACAATTTAATGGCATCAATTATTGCAGTTTCTAGTGTAACAGGTTTTTCATTCGAAGAGATTGCACAGAAAATTCCACAGCTTTCTCCAATCAAAGGTCGCATGACAGTTATTGATGAAGGTCAGGATTTTGAAGTAATTGTTGATTATGCACACACTCCTTCTAGTTTTGAAACAATTTTTCCTCCTTTGAAAAAGCGCTGTTCTGGAAGGATTTTTGCACTTTTTGGAAGTGGTGGAGAACGTGATTTGACAAAACGACCTCTTCAAGGTCAGATTGCAGCAAAATTCTGCGACATAATAATTTTGACCGACGAAGACCCTCGCGGCGAAGATTCTGTAGAACTTTTGAAAATGATTGCAGATGGCGCTATTAAAGAAGGAAAAATCATGGATGAAAACCTTTTTATTACGCCGGACAGACCTGAAGCTATCAGACAGTCATTTAGCATGGCAAAAAAAGGTGATATTGTTCTTTTGCTTGGAAAATCTCATGAAAACAGCATCATTTACAAAGATTACGTGATGCCTTATGATGAAATTTCAGAAGCAAAAAAAGCACTTAATGAATTAAAAAAATAACTTCCGTGCAGTTTTCATAAGTTTGTTTTGCAAGCTTATAAAACACATCAAACATTGCACAAAAAAGTTTTATACAGATTAATATGCTGCATAAATGTTTACTTAAATATGTGCGCCACAACACGGATTTTTTATATGAGGTTTATATGAATATTGCGTTAATTTATGGTGGACGCAGCGGAGAACACGAAATCAGTCTTATTTCTGCTGCTGCTGTTTTGAGAGGGATTTCAAAAGATCACAAAATCTTTTTGATTGGAATTACAAAGGACGGAAGATGGTTTTTGCAGGACGATTCTTTGCGTGAAAAAATCATCAATAATCCTTCAGAAAAACTTAGTATAATAGAAGATTCCAGCAAACTTATCAGTATTATACCTGGACTTAAAAATAAATCTTTCTGCGTTCAAGGAAATTCTCTGGAAATTGACATCGCTTTTCCAGCTCTTCATGGAACTTATGGCGAGGACGGTACAATTCAAGGGCTTTTTGAGATGGCAGACATTCCTTATGTCGGCTGTTCGCATATTGCTTCTGCAGTCACTATGGATAAAGAAAAAACAAAAATGATTTTGCAGAGTGTTGGAATTCCTGTTGTTCCTTATGTCTGCATGAAACAAAATATAATAGAAGATTCTGTAATCTATGATGCCGTTATAGAAGATATTGAAAAAGAACTTGGATATCCGATGTTTGTAAAACCTTGTTGTGCTGGAAGTTCTAATGGAGCAAACAAAGCTGTGAACCGCAAAGAACTTTCTTATGCACTTATGGAAGCATTCGGTTGGGACAGTAAAGTTTTGATTGAAAAAGCTGTAAATGCCCGTGAAATAGAGTGTTCAGTTACAGGAAATTCCGTTACAGCAAAAAATCAAAGTGATGATGATGTAGTTGCTTACATTCCAGGAGAAATTGCACCAAATGCACTTTTCTATGATTATGATGCAAAATATAATGATCCAAATGGAGCAACTCTTTTGATTCCGGCAAATCTGGGTGAAAATGATCTGGAAAAAATCAGAAAGACAGCATGTGCCGCTTACAAAGCTCTTGATATTACAGGTCTTGCCCGTGTAGATTTTTTCATCGATAAAGACACAAATGCCGTTTATCTGAATGAAGTGAACACAATGCCTGGTTTTACACCTATCAGCATGTTTCCAAAAATGTGCGATAGCGCTGGACTTCATTTTCCAGAATTGCTCGAACTTTTAATTCAGGAAGGATTTAACCGTTATGAATCAAAAAGCCGTTTATCAACTCAACGGTAAACAAAATTATATAAAGTAATTGTTTCTAAACAAATACAAAACAAATATAAAACTAGACTTATCAATAGAAATATGATAAAATATTTTACTATTATTTTATTTTTTTAAGGAATTTAAAAATGAAAAAAAATACTGCTTACACAATCGGTTCTTTGATTGTTCTTTTAATTTGTGCATTCTGTTTTGTAGTTTTACCTGCATTTACAGGCTCAGAAGGACACCAGAACAAACTTCCTCCATTTGGAAAATATAACAAGAGAGAAATAGCTTACGAACAGGATTCTGATTTCTCCAATTATGTTTCACAATATGGACAAATGTTCCAGAATTACGGACAACAACTCAACGAACAAACTTATTACACAGTTTTCAAATATGCTTTTGATGCTACAGTCAGAAAATATGCATACGAAGATGCTGTAAACAAAAGTGGATATGTAGTTCCTCAAGCTGCTGTAAACCGCAATATGGTTCCTTTTTTCACTGATGAAAACGGAAATTATTCTTCTAAACTTTACAAACAGACTGATGCAAAGACTGTTGAAAATCTAAGAAAAAGCATTCAGTCAGCTTTAGTTGCTTCACGTTACAGTGATGACCTTTTTGGTTCGGAAGAAGATATTGTTGGAAGCGAAGCTTTATATGGTTTAAAAGAATCTGATGCCGAACTTGAATTCTTGAAATCTTTCAATTCAAATAAACGCGGATTCCAGATGGCACTTTTCAACACAAGTGATTATCCTGAAGAAGAAAAAATGAAATTTGCAAAAGAAAATCAGGCAAAATTCAATAAATATGACATTTCGATTATCACTGTTGAAGATAAATCAAAAGCTCAGACTGTGCTAAAAAGAATTAACAATAATGAAATCACTTTTGAAGATGCAATTTCTGAATATTCTTTGAACTATTTTACAAACAGTGAAGGAAAAGTTACAAGTGCTTATCAATATCAGATTGAAAATCTTCTTGTAAATAAAGATGATTTGGCAATTCTCACTGATTTGGCAGTAGATTCTATTACTGATGTAATTGAAACTTCAAATACTTTCTCTATTTTCAAAAAGAATGGTGAAACAAAAGCTCCTGATTTTGAAGCTGATGAATACAAAGATTTAGTTTCAACATATTTGAGAAATTACGAAAAAACAAGAATTGAAGATTATTTTACAGCAAAAGCAAATGATTTTATCGCTCAGGCTGCTAAATCAGATTTTGATTCTGCCTGCACTGCTTTGAACATCAAAAATGTTGAAATTCCCGCATTCCCATTAAACTATGGAAGTGTTGATATTGCAGATTCACTTAACACTTCAATTGAAGGATTAGGTTCTGCTGATACAAATGAAAAGTTTTTGGAAACTGCTTTCAATTTGAAAATGAACGAAGTGTCTGAACCTATGGTTTTGAACGGTTATGTTGCTGTTATCAAATATACATCTGACGGAACAATACCAGAAACTGCTGACGCCGAAACTGAAGATGCTGAAGACTCTGAAGATGACAATACAGCTGTTGTTCTTTCAAATATTTCTGATTTGGATCAGTCTTCTGCTAACAGTTTTATCCTTTCAAGCGATAAACTTGAAAACAATTTTGCAGAAGTTTATTTTTCAAACATGATGGGTTACTAATTTTTGGAGTATAAACCATTTGTCAGAAATGAATAATCAAAAGCCCTGTTTCGTTCAAACGTCGCAGGGCTTTTCTGTTTCCTACAATAATCAGTTACTCTATTCAAAATACAATCCTTCAAAAGTTATCATTCAGACGATAAAAAATCTACAGATTCTTCCAGGAACGATTTTTTTGTGTATATCTCCAGTTCTAGGCTACGGATTGGAGGAACTTCTGTCAAAAATTCCAGAAGATTGTCTTGTTTTTCTGATAGAAGCAGATTCTGTACTTTTGGACTTTGCTAAATCATCGATTAACTGTGAGAAATATCAACAAAAAATTCAATTTGTGATGCCTGATGACTTAAAAAATCTGCCTTTGATGATTTATGATTTGGCTCGTTCAGGAAAATATAAAAGAGTAAAACGAATTGATTTTTCAGCTGGCGTAAAATTTTTTGCTAGTTTTTATGATGAACTTACATCAGCGTGTACAAATTCTATCATGACTTACTGGAAAAATCGTGTTACGCTTTCAAAATTTGGTCGCCGCTACAGTTATAATTTTTTTTCAAACCTTTCGATTCTTTCTCAAACTGTTCCTATTTCGGACTACTTTCAAAAAATCTCAAAACCAATTTTGATTTTTGGAGCAGGACAAAGTATTGACTCATTTTTACAAAAAGCAGATTTTAATTTTAATGATTTTTTTACAATTTGCGTGGACACAGCACTGCAACCTTTACTTTTCAGAAAAATTATTCCTGATGCTGTTTTTCTTGAAGAAGCGCAAAGTGTCATTTTAAAAGCTTTTCTTGGTTTTTCTTCTAATTTTAAAACGCATATTTTTGCAGGTTTATCTTCAATTCAATATTTAAAAAATTTTCTTCCCCCTTCAAAAATTTCTTTTTTCACAACTGAATTTGCAAAAGCAAATTTTCTTTCGCGATTTTCACAACTTTCAATTCTTCCGCCTGTAAATAATCCTTTTGGTTCTGTCGGATTAACTGCTGTTTATTATGCATTAAAATTCCGTTCCGATGATTCTGTTCCGATTTTTATCAGCGGGCTTGATTTTTCATTTTCTAATGGATTTACTCATGCAAAAAATACGCTTGCTTACACAACCCGAATTCTAAATCACAATCGGTTAAATTGCATTGAAAATTTTAATGCCAGTTTTGGACAAAACAGCATCAAGATTTATGACAAAAAAGGTAAGATTTTTTACACTTCGATTGTTCTTAAATCTTATGCAGATTTATTTATTTCTCTTTTTAGTGATAAAAAAAATGTTTTTGACGCTGGAGAATGTGGAATCAATTTAAATCTTCCATGCATAAATATCACAGAAATGCAAAAAATATGTCTGCAATTCCAGAAAATAAATATTAAAAATCAGAATGATTCTCCAAAAATCAAATTTTCATCTTTCAATGCAAATCAGATAGATGAATTGAAATCCGCACTTGAAAATGAGCGAAATGAACTTCTGGAACTCAAAAAACTTCTTTCAGAGGAATGTGGACTTTCAAAAGAAGAACTGCAGAAAAAAATCACAGAAATTGCCATCCAGAAAGATTATTTATTTTTGCACTTTCCAGATGGTCATCAGTTTGTTTATGAACAATCATTTTTAAACAGAATCAGAAATGAAATCGACTTTTTTCTGAAAGTGATTTAATCTCAGATTTTATTCTTCTTTTTCTTTTAAAACAGCAAGGAATGCGCTTTGTGGCAATTCAACATCACCAATCATCTTCATGCGTTTTTTTCCTTCTTTCTGTTTTTCCAAAAGTTTTCTTTTTCGAGTGATATCACCGCCGTAACATTTTGCAAGAACGTCTTTTCTAACAGGATTAACGGTTTCTCTTGCAATAATCTGGCTTCCAATTGCCCCCTGAATTGCAACTTTAAATTGCTGTCTGCTGATTTCACCTTTCAAACGTTCACAAACTTTTCTGGCACGTTCAACGGCGTTTTCTTTGTAAGTCAAAAATGACAGAGCATCCACCATTTTTCCATTTAAAAGAACATCCACTTTTACCAAATCTGTTGTGCGATATCCGATTATTTCGTAATCAAAAGACGCATAACCGCGACTGTAACTTTTTAATCTGTCATAAAAATCAAAAAGAACTTCGGCTAGCGGCATTTCATAAGTAAGTTCTACACGTTTTGTATCCAGATACTGCATATTTGTCTGAACTCCACGTTTTTCTGTACAGAGCGACATTATTGAACCAAGAAATTCGGCTGGAGTGATTATCGATGATTTTATGTACGGTTCTTCTGCATCTTTTATTCGCCCTTGTGGATATTCAGAAGGATTATCAATGTACATATCCTCTCCATTTGAAAGATGAAGAAGATAGCGTACAGAAGGAGCTGTAAAAATGACAGCCTGGTCAAAATCTCGTTCAAGACGTTCCTGAATGATTTCCAGATGCAAAAGACCTAAAAATCCACATCTAAAACCATTGCCAAGCGCAAGAGAATTATCTTTTTCGTAAATTAAACTTGCATCATTTAGTTTCAGTTTTTCCATGCTATCCTTCAATTCTTCGTAATCATTTGAATCCATAGGATAAATTGAAGAATAAACAACAGGCTTTACTTCTTTAAAACCTGGAAGTGGCTGAGTAACACCATCTGTGACTGATGTAATTGTATCACCAACTTTTACATCACTTACAGTTTTTAGACCAGAAATAATATAGCCAACATCACCTGCTTCAAGAACACCAGTTTCTTCATAATTGATTTTGAAAATACCGCACTGCTCTACTTTGTATTCAGTGTTTGTGCTCATCATTTTGATTAAATCACCAGTTTTTAATCTACCGTTCATAACACGCACATGCACAACTACGCCTCGGTAAACATCATAATGACAGTCAAAAATAAGAGCAGCAAGTTTTTCATTTGGGTTTCCAGTCGGACATGGAAATTTTGTCACAATTGCTTCCAAAAGTTCATCAATTCCTTCGCCAGTTTTGGCTGAAACACAAATTGCATCTTCAGAATCAAGACCAAGCTCATTATCAATTTGATTTTTGCATGAAGGAATATCTGCCGAAGCTAAATCAATTTTGTTTATAACAGGCACAATAGTCAAATCCTGTTCAATTGCCATGTACATGTTGCTTACAGTTTGACTTTCCACTCCCTGAGTTGCATCAATTAAAAGTAAAGCACCTTCACAGGAAGCGATTGCGCGAGAAACTTCATAGGAAAAGTCGACATGACCTGGAGTATCAACGAAATTCAGTTCATAATCATTCCCATCTTTTGCGTGATATGGAATTGTTACAGCCTGACTTTTAATCGTAATTCCGCGCTCACGCTCAATATCCATATTATCAAGAATTTGATTCATCATTTTTCTGTCATCAATAATTTTTGCTTTTTGAATGAGCCTGTCTGATAAAGTGGATTTTCCATGGTCAATGTGAGCTACAATACAAAAATTACGTTTAAACTTCATGTCAGTCATTTTTTATTAAATCCTCCGTGGAAACATTTTGCCGATAAAATCAAGCAAAAAAAAATAAATTAAAAATAATATGGATTATCAAAAGGAGATGAAAGCACCATCGAAATGTCAAGGAAACCTTTCTTTTTCCGTTTTGAATAAATCTGCACAAAAATATATTCGTTTTCCATGTCAATTTTCATATCGCGAACGGTGACTGCATCAAATTTCGAAAAATTTAATTCATCAGCAGCACTTCCTTTTATAACGCTTTCTATTGTATATGAATTTTTGTTTAAAGTCGATGATGGAATCATTTTCATGCCAAAAAGCGGAACAAAACCGTTCTGAATAAAATCAGTTTTAAATATTTCGTAACCAGGATCTTTTGGGCGTTTATCCAAATACAAAAAACCATTTTTTTCAGTCAATTCAGCAGTTGCACTTTCAGATAAATCTTCATTGCTGTAACCAGTAATATACGTAAAATTCAAAAGTGTTTCAGGTTCGTATCCCATGCAGATAAACTGAAAATCTTCAAGACTTGAAACTTTTTTTCCATCAACACTTGTAATCACATCACCTTCTTTCAAACCAGCAAGAAATGCAGAACCTCCTGGCAGCACGTATTGAATTTCAAGACCAACTTTTTGTTTTCCATTGCGTTTAGTATGTCCATAGCAGCCAATCCATGAATGTACAACTTCTGAACGATTGTACATCAAACTGAGTTCCTGCCGCAAATATTCCACAGGAATTGCAAAGTTTAATCCCTGAAACTGAAGCATTCCAGCAAAAACGACAGCTTGTACTTTCAGATTTTCATCAATGAGAGGACCACCGGAATTTCCAGAATTTACAGCAGCGTCAAGTTGAAAAACATTTCCAAGAGTCATAAGTTTGCGCTCGGTAGATGAAATAATTCCTGAAGTTAAAGTTCCTTCCAGACCAATTGGAGTTCCTATTGCCGAAACTTTATCGCCAATCTTTAAATCCGCACTTGTGCCAAGTTCCAGAACAAATTTCGGTTCTACTTCCACTTTTAACAAAGCCAAATCAAGGACAGAATCATAGCCAACCACTTTTGCAGGAATTTTTGTATCAGAATCTTCCAGAAGTTTTATGTAAAGGCGAGAAAATCCTTCATATTTTGGATTAACCATAGAATCAATAACGTGATAATTTGTAACAAGATAACCACGCTTGTCAATAAAAAATCCTGAACCAATTACGATATCAGCATAACCGCTTCCATTCTGAACTTTAAGCCCACGGTCAACCCAAATTGTCACAGTCGCATCCATGCAATCTGCAATTGTCTTCGGCTTTTTTTTATTATCAGATAAAAGACCTGGAACTTCCTGTAAAAAAAGCTTTGACAGTTCTTCAAGAGAATATTTTTCGGAAAATGCTTTTTCAAAATCAGAAAAACCTGAAGTTTCAAGAGATTTCAGATATTTCATCGCTTCATAATAATTTTTTTCATCGATTGCACGGATGTAAAGCTGACAAAGATTTTCTTTTGTTTTTGAGATAATTTCTTCATCGCCAAGTAAAATTGCACGCCACAAAGCACGAACAGGTTCACTTTCCATAAATGAATTAATTCTTTTAATTTCATTTTGAACAACCTTTGAATCATCATAATCAATTGGCTGTGGAATATTTTTTACATTATTAATGCTGTTGCAAGAAATAAAATTCATGCAGCACATAAACAAAAACACAATATATAGAAAGAAAAACCAAAATTTGGAATTTTTTTTATTTCCGCAAATATTAAAAATCACAAAAACCTCTTTTCCTAAGTTATAAAATCAAATAACACAATAATCTGAAAACTTTTTTTGATTTAATCATCAGATGAAACTTCTAGAAATTCTGAAACACCTGATTTTTCCGCCTCTTTTGGAGAACTTTCTTTTTCATCTGCATCAGCTTCAGATTTCGGTAAAAGTTTACAAAAATAATTTTCATCTACTTTGATGACACTGAACCGCGCTCCTTCCGACTCAAAAACATCAACAGCACCCTGCGTCATAGTTTTGAAAGAATCAAGAATTTGATTTTCGATCTGCACTGACTGAACATTTTCAATCCAATAAAAATTTTTGTTTTCGCCGGCATTTATCAAAACTTCTGCATTTGATTCAAACATTTTGATTGGAGTTTTATCAACAAAACTTATAGAAACAAGTTGATTTCCATCCTTATCATAAAAAACAGATTCTTCTTGCAACGGCTCATCTTTTTTTTGAGGAAAACGCGTATGTTTGCAGTCAATAATTCCATCATCATTATTATCCCAAAAAGAAATCTTGCCATTATCTGAAAGATATTCTTCAGCATATTCATAAAATTGATTTGAATTCCGATCAATGCTGATTTTCTGTAGATAGATTTTTTTATTTTCAGTATTCAACTGATTCAAAAAACTGTCACCAAAAATTTTCGACAAAAACTCAGGTTCATAAAGGGAATTGTCATCAGGATTTTCCAAAATCAGATTGTACTGCTCCAAATTTTCATAAACGCCATCATTATCAAAATCTACCGCTCTTGTAAAAGGAATTTTCGAAAAATTGCAGAAAGCATAATTTTTTTCATTTTGAAGGAAAACAGCCGAAATTGTTTTACCCTGAAAAACCGTGTAAACAACTTTTGCATTTTCGCGCTCTTTTACAGGATATTCAACACTAATCGCCTTCTGATAAAGCCATTCAAAATCAGGAAGATAAACTTGAGGATTTTGAAAAAAAGGAATATAAAAATTAAGTCCAAGCATTCCAAAAACATCATTTTCTTTAAGTTCTACAGGAGCAAAAGAAAATTCTTTTCCAAAATAATTCAAAACAGTTAAATATTTCTGCTGAGCTTCATCAATTTTGGAATCATCATCAGTTTTAGAATCATCGTGGAAAATGATTTTTGAAACAAATGGATATTCTTCATAAAAAACTGAAATTTTTTCGCCTGGAAACTGCACAATTTCTGGAGCGCCAAAATCACATTTGGCATAAAAATCCTGATTTCCGTCATTATCAAAATCGCAGTCAATTTTTAAAGGTCGCCCGGTTTGATATTCAATGACAATTTCATTCTGCAAATCAAAATCGGAATCTATGTAAATAAAACCGTCATAATTCAAAAGTTTTTCCATCAAAAAATCAGACACTTCAGAATCACGCAAATGAAGCGTCAAAAATTCCAAATCGGAAAGGCAAAAAGTATTTCCAACAGTTTCAAAAAAAAGTTCAACAGCCTTTTTTTCAGAATAAAGACCAACCTGAAGTCCAGCCACCGCTAAAAGAGGATGAACAGTCTGCTCTTTTGAATAAATGGCACGCACAAGGCGGTTTTGCATATCACCTGAGGCAAAAAACGATGCTAAAAGTTCAAGTTCCAGATTTTTTCCATCATAATCGGGAAGCTTCGAAATATAATAATTTGCGATAGTCTTTACAATATCAGGAATTTCATAATTCATCCCCAAAACCGCATGATTTTGCAAAAACGCCATCTCAAACATGAAAAAAAGATTTGCAAAACGTGAATCGGACGGATAAATTCTGATTGCACTATTGAGTTTTAATCTTGCACTTTCCACAGATTGCGGAGTTCCCATTCTGTACAGATTTTTGATTCGAATAAATTCCGCATCGGCAGAAAAAATAAACGGCTGACTGTCAAGAAGATTCATAGAATCATCATATTTTCCAGTATCGCTAAGCAAATCAGCATAAAGAATTCTGGCTCCATTTTTTTTGCTGCTAACCCAATTATCGTGCTCAAAAGCATGCTTAATCTGAACAAGAACATCAGATTTTTTAGAATCCATGTTCATAAGGGCAGCAGCTTTTACATACATCAAATCAGAAATGGAACCATCATAAGAAAGTCCAAGTTCAGCCTGCTTCAAAGCATTATTCCAATCACCGCTCATAAGACAGTTTTCTGCAAGTTTTAAACATCTAACAGCAGTATTTTTATTGGCAATCTGATAATAATTCTGCGCTGAAAGAGAAAACAAAAAAACTGAAAATATCACTGCAAAAATACTTTTTTTCATAACAAATCCTGCTTAACTATCCAATTTTTATATCCCAAAAAACTTCCCAAAACGCAAAGGATTTTCTGTTCACCCTTCACACTTTGAATAACCGGGATAAGTTTTTTATCTTCTTCGTTTACATGCCATGAAGAAAAAACGTCCGAAAGTTTTTTTTCAGTATTGGCTGCAGACATCACAAAATCACCAGAATGAACGCTCCGCACAATAAAAGGAAGCGAAATCCCTTCACAACAAAAACAATCATTAATAAAAATCGATACATCATTTTGACTGTTTTTTTCGACATTTAAAACGCCAAACGGAAAAGAAAAAAATCCACTTTCTTCTATTATATCAAAAAAATTCAAATCAGTATGTTTTTTAAAACTTTTTTTCAAAAAAACAGTATTTTTTTTTATAAAAAAAGTAATTGCCCCGAAATTTTTCGTTATTTTGACATTTTTTTCGTGAAATTTTGCTATTTCATTAATCAAATCTGTTAAAAAAGCATAAGGAATTCTGGAATTGTCGCCAAGTCCATTCATAGCTTTCGTAAGCACACGCATTTTTATAGAATTATCAACACTCAAAAAATCAGGCAGAAAGATTTCAGCACAATCATAATTTTCAGGAAGAAAACTGAAAGTGGAAATTTTGTTTTTATCATCATATAAAATATTACCTTCCAAAACTTCCTGATGCGAAAAATCGGAGTGCAAATCTTCGCAGCACGAATTATCATCACGCGAGAATTTGATTTTTACACAATCGCAAAGTTTATCTAGAGTTTCTGCATCATTTTGATTTTTTTCAATTCCACTCAAAACCGCATTCTGCCAGAAAGGAAACTCCTGATTCAAAAAAGGCATCAACTTGAGCCTGATTTTGTTACGCAAATATTTTGTTTCCTGATTCGTGCTATCATTTCTCCAGCCAATCTCACAATCGAGAAGATACTGTTCAATCAAAAGACGTTCAATCTGCAAAAGCGGTCTGAAAATGTCAGTTTTTGAAGAAAGCGGACGCACAATTGGAATACCACTCAAACTGCCGGCATTACCGCCCTGCAAAAACCTCATCAAAACAGTTTCAAGATTATCATTCCTGTTATGCGCCAAAAACAAAACTTGAATATCATTTTGATTACAAAAATCTGAAAAAACTTTGTAACGCAAAAAACGCGCCGCTTCCTCAATTCCAGATTTTCTCTCGCAGGCAGTCTGTTCCACAAATCCACGCGAAATTTCTTTCACCGTACAATCAACAAGTTTTCCTTCTTTCTGAAGATTTGAACATAAATCAACTACAAAATCAGCATCGCCGCAAGTTTCATTTTCAGGACGAATATTGTGATTTACAGTGACAACATGCAGAGTTACACCAAGCGGAGAAAAAATGTTGCAAAGCGACACCAAAAGCGAAACAGAATCAGCTCCGCCAGAAACACCAGCAGCAATTTTTGTAAGATTGTTCAAATCACCAGCAGAAGATTTCTGCAAACAAGCTAAAACCGCCTCAAACACTTTTTTTTCAAAATCACACAATTTATCCCTCACAATTTTTGCAGACTGACAGAGTATTTTCACTGACAGAATATTATTCACTGACAATACAACTTCTCTGTCAAAATCACCTTCTCTGACAAAAGCACTTTTTCTGCCAAATGATTTTTTTTGTCAAAAAAGATTCCAGCCTGAAAAAGCTAAACAAATCAAAATTCTCAAAATATATAAAAAAGCAAATACACAAAAAAAAGACTGCCTCAAAAAAAGACAGTCTTATTTTATACTAAAAAAAATGTATAATCAAATGAAAACCGAACAACTTCAAACAATGAAGTTTTCAATCAATCGATTAGCGTGCTGGCGAAACAGTTACCAATGGAAGTTCCTTGTCAGTAAGAACTTCAACTTTATCACCAAGAACAAGATCTTTTACGCGCAAAGCTTCACTGACATTGATTTTTGAAACATCAGCAGTGATTGTTTCTGGAAGGTCAGCAATAGTAGCCTTGATTTTAATCTGATTGTTGCGTTCTTTTTTGAAACCACCTTTAAGAACACCAGCAGGAGTTCCCTGGAAGTGAACTTTGATTTTCATAACAAGTTTCTGATCAGCATCAGGCACAAAGAAATCAGCGTGTAATGCTTTATCGTTGCGAATGTTGTATTCTACATCTTTAATCAAAGCAACATTTTCTTTTCCATCAATATTCAAAACAATAGAAGTAGTTGGAGTGATAGTTCTCCAGATTTTGTTGAATTCAACTTCATCCACGTCAATAGAAGTTGCCTCACCCTTTGCATTATAAACTACAGCAGGGATACGTCCTTCTTTGCGAAGATTTTTAGCAGCTGTTTTACCAGTAACAGTTCTAGTTTTAGCATTAAGTGTCTGCTTACTCATTTTCTAAAAGCTCCTTATATCTCTAAAAATGTTTTA
>CAMEET010000060.1 GCA_945915085.1 uncultured Treponema sp.
AATATTCAAGAGCAGAAGTTGGAGGAACATCACGACCGTCAAGCAAAGCATGAACACGCAAAGTTTTAATTCCTTCTTTGTGAGCCTGAGTCACCATAGCCTTAAGGTGGTCAATGTGCGAGTGAACGTTACCGTCAGAAACAAGACCAATCAGGTGGAAAGCAGTTCCCTTATCCAGAACATTTTTTACAAGTTTTTTCCAAGTTGCACCTTCAAACATAGAACCAGAAGAAATAGATTCACCGACAAGCTTAGCACCCTGAGCAAAAACACGACCACAACCAATCGCATTGTGACCAACTTCACTATTACCCATATCGTCATCACTTGGAAGACCTACAGCAGTTCCGTGAGCCTTAAGCTTAGTGTGCGGACAGTTAGCCGTAAACCAGTCCAAATACTTCATTTTAGAAGCCTTAACAGCATCCCCTTCTTCATATTTACCATAACCAACACCGTCCATAATTACAAGAACAACAGGACCGCGTCGACCTTTCCAATTTGGATTTTTTTCCAAAGCATGCATAGTATCTGCCATTTGCAAAACTCCTTTAATAACATATATCTTGGGCGTTCCCTGCCTTATGGCAGGTCGGGCTTTTCGGGGTTGCGCTATCGCTCCAGCCTCCTCGTCACTCGCTTCCGCTCACTCCTGCGGTGGCCGCTTCGCGCCCCTACAATCCCTAACGCATTCAAAATGTACAATTTCTTCAATAAATATACAGAATTTCTAAAGGTTTTACAATAATATGGTAAATTAACACATACCTTTTATTTTTATATTGTATCTGACAGTTAATCATATATTGACGCAAGTATCCTGCATTGTATAACAAGAGAAAAATTTGTAACAATCAAAACAATCAAGGTCTGTCCCCTTTGTCCCCTTTTTTCACAGCTCCTGCAGTTTCGTGCTGTCTGCACTCATATCAACACAAATTTTGTTTGTACATAAAAACTAGGTCTGTCCCTGATTTTTCGGCAACCCAACATTCTCTAAACAAACACAAATAAAATTCATCTTCCATAAAACCATTTTTTTTGTTAAAATCAACTTATGGAAACTCGTAATATTTTTGAAAATTTGTCTTGTATCGATCACAGATACTCTTTGTCGGAAGCCGATGCTTTTGCCGGCCTTTCTAAATATATTTCAGAAGAAGCTTCTATCCGTTCTTGCGCAAAATGTGAAGCTGCCCTTGTAAAAGCTCATTTGAAGCTTCGTGGAAAACTGACTGACCAAATTGCAGATGAACTTGATTCTGTTGCAGAAAATATTGATCCTCAGGAAGTTTACACTGAAGAAGAAAAAACAAAACACAATATCAGAGCTCTCGTAAATGTCATGAAAACCAAAGTTAATTCTGAAATCGGTCCTTTCATTCATTTGGGTGCGACTTCTGTTGATATTCTTGACACTGCATTAAGCTGCCGCATGCGCGATGTAACTCAAAATGTTGTTCTTCCAGAACTTAAAAAACTTGAAAACTATCTTTGCGATATAGCAGAACGCGAATGCAACACTCCGCAAGTTGGTCGCACTCACGGTCAGCATGCTGTTCCTATTACATTCGGCTGGTCAATTGCCGAATTTGTAAGTCGTCTTGGAAAATCAATTCTCCGCATCGAAGAACTTTCAAATCAACTTGTAGGAAAACTTGCCGGTCCTGTGGGTTCTTACAATGGTCCAAGTATGATTGTAAAAGATCCGGAAGAATTGGAAAGAATTTATACATCTTATTTGGGATTGCAGCCAAGTGAATATTCAAATCAGCTTGTAGAACCTGAATATGTTCTTCGTCTTCTTCTTGAAATGAATGTTGCTTTTGGAATTATTGCCAATCTTGCTGATGACTTGCGCAATCTCCAGCGTTCTGAAATTGGTGAAGTTTTTGAATATTTTGCTTCTACACAAGTTGGTTCTTCAACTATGCCTCAAAAACGTAATCCTTGGAATTCTGAACACGTAAAATCTTTGTGGAAAGCTATGTGTCCGCGTGTAATTACTTTTTATATGGATCAGATTTCTGAACATCAGCGTGATTTGACAAACTCTGCAAGTCAGCGTTTTATTGCTGATTATGTTTCAGGTTTTACAATGGCTGTTGCCCGCATGAACAGCGTAGTAAAAGGTTTGCAGGCTGATAAAGAAGGCATGGCTAAAAATCTTCAGGGTGCTGGTGGAAAAGTAAAAGGCGGAGTTCTTGCTGAACCTGCTTACATTCTGCTTGGCGAAGCTGGATACAATGACGGTCATGAAATTATCCGCAATATTACTCTGGAAGCTGAAAAATCAGGTAAAACTTTCTTTGAAGTTCTCAAAACTCACGAAAAAGAATTTGCAGACATCACAACTCAGCTCGAAAAACTTGGAATTGAAAATCCAGCAAATTTCTTTGAAAATCCTGCAAATTATTGTGGGCTTGCTGCAGTTAAATCTAAAAGACTTGCACAGAAATATCGTGATTTGATGAAGAAATAAGGTTGCGATTGGTGGCTGCACAGCGTACCGAGCATGGAGCCACCGCCGCAGGCGGGTCCGAAGGACTGAGCGGCTAGCGAATGGCGTAACGCGACTTGGAAGAAGAATTTTGCTGAAATCATTATAAAATAGAAAATTTCTTCGAGTTTATGTTTTTTTTAAGGAAGAAAAATGAACAAAATTGGATTTATCGGCATGGGAAATATGGCTCAGGCTATTGCGTCTGGTTTTTTGAAGTCTGGCAAGGTGAGTGCGGAAAATCTTTTTGCTTATGCGCCGAATCAGAAAAAACTGAAGAAAAATGCTGAACTGATAGGTTTTTCTGCAGAAAAAAATCTTGTGGATATGGTCAAAAAGTGTGACACTCTGATAGTCGGCTGCAAACCGTATCAGATTGAAGGTGTGCTTGCCCAGATTGGCGACTTTATGGCTGGTAAAATGCTTATTTCTGTTGCTGCCGGTTGGGTTCATTCATCATTTTTTGAAATTCTTGGCGAAAACGTGCGGATTCAATGTATCATGCCAAACACTCCTGCTATGGTTGGTGAAGGTGTGATGCTTTTTGAGCAAAAAAATTCGCTTCTTCCGGAAGAGCTCTCTGAATTGAAGGATTTGTTTAGTTCTTTGGGACTTGTGGAAATGCTTCCAACTGAATTGATGGGAATCGGCGGTGCAATCAGTGGCTGCGGACCTGCATTTATGGATTTGATTATGGAATCTTATGCTGATGCTGCTGTGAAATATGGCATTTCGCGTGAGGTTGCCTACCGCATTGTTTCGCAGACTATGCTTGGAAGTGCAAAACTTCAGCAGGTTACAAAAAAGCATCCTGGTGTTTTGAAGGATGAGGTTTGTTCGCCTCGTGGAACGACTATTCGCGGTATTGATTCGCTCGAAAAAAACGGAGTTCGTGGAGCTCTCATTTCAAGCATCGACGTGATTATGGATATGAAAAAGTAATCTGAAAAGATTGATGAAAAAAGTCCGTCAGACAAAAAGCTGGCGGATTTTTTTTTATTTGATTTCGTCAATAGAAAACGGAGTTGCCTGATAAACGTAATAATTAAGCCAATTCGAATAAAACAGATGAGCTGTTGCTCTCCAGTAACTTGTTGGCATTCTGTTTACATTGTTTGTCGGAAAATAATTTTTTGGGAGCGGAACTTTCATTCCTTTTCCGATGTCACGATAATATTCTTCTGCCAGAGTTAAAGTGTCGTATTCCAGGTGTCCTGTCATAAAAATTTCGCGGTTATCTTTTGATTTTATGATTGTAACGCCAGCTTCTGCACTTTCTGCAAGAATTGTCAAATCAAAACATTTCAGGACATCTTCTTTTTTGAGAGTTGTGTGACGGCTCTGCGGAATTGGAAAAGTATCATCAAAACCTCGCAAAAGTGGTTCACCTTCCACCGCACGCTCATTCATAAAAATTCCGGAAAGTTTTTTATCAAGAGGATATTTTGGAATACCATAATGATGATAAAGTCCAGCAAAACTTCCCCAGCAGACATAAAGTGTAGAAAAAACATTTTTTCTGGCATAATCCATAATTTTGCAAAGTTCTTCCCAATAATCCACTTCTTCAAAAGGAAGTTGTTCCACTGGCGCGCCTGTAATTATCATTCCGTCAAATTTATGTTTAAAAACTTCGCTTGAAGGAATGTAAAATTTATCAAGATATGAATCATCTGTGTTTTTACTCTGGTGATTTTCCATGCGCACGAGCGAAATTTCAATTTGAAGCGGTGTGTTTCCCAAAAGCCGCAGAAGTTGAGTTTCTGTAACTTCTTTGGTGGGCATTAAATTTACAATTGCAATTTTAAGCGGACGAATATCCTGAGTGCTTGCCCGTTTTTCTGTCATAACAAAGATGTTTTCATTTTCAAGAATTGAGCAGGCTGGCAGTTCTGATTGAATTTTTATAGGCATAGCAGCATTGTAGCAGAAAAAAAGAAAATTTGCTATAATATTTTTTTATGGATATTGTTAATGACAGAAAATCGGCAATAAAAAAGATTAAAACTCTGCTTTTCGGAGCAAAAGGAACTCCAAAATCAAATTATGAAGCATTTCGTGCAAAAATTGATGATGAGTTTAAAACTGTTTTTTTGCCAAACGGAGTTGAGTGTTCTGAAAATAATTATGGCGGAGTTCTCTGTGATGTTCTTGCGCCAGAAATTTATTCTTCCAACAGAGTGATGATTTATATTCACGGCGGTTCATTTGTGGGCGGTTCACGTAATTCTTACAGAAGTTTCTGTTCATCACTTGCAACAAAATGTTTTTGTCGTGTTGTAGTTCCTGAATATCGGCTTGCCCCAGAATTTCCTTATCCTGCCGCAAACGAAGATTTGCAGAACGTTTTTAAAAATCTTTTTACAGAAGAGCAAGTTGCCTGTGCACTAAATACTGAAAAAGGAACAAAACCTAAACTGCCTGAAATTCTGATTGCCGCAGATGGAAGTGCAGCAAGCATTGCATGTTCACTGATTTTTAATCTTCGTGACCGCTACCGAAACTGCATAAAACAAATCATTTTATTTTCGCCATGGCTTGATTTTTCTGATGATTCCATAATTTTGAGTTCAAGAAAAAAATCTGATGAATTGATAACGCCTGAAATTATCAAAAAAAGTCGTGATATTTACACTTATGAATCAAATGCTGCAAATCCTTTTGTTTCTCCGCTTCTCGCTCGAGAAGAAGATTTAAAGAATTTTCCACCTGTTTATATTCAAATAGGTTCCAAAGAAGTTTTGCTTGAAGATGCGAAAACTTTTAAAGAAAAACTTGACAGGGCTGGTTCAAAATGCGAACTTGATGTCTGGCCAGATATGATGTTTATGTTTCAGCTGGCAGATGAGTTTTTGCATGAATCGCATCTTGCTCTGGATAAAATCGGAAAAATGGTAACTGGCGTAAACAGCGGAGATGAAACTTTACAGATAGAAAACAAGCCAAAACTTGAAAAAAGTTTGTATTCGGAGGCATAAAATGGAACTTTTATCTCCTGCAGGAAATGTTGAAAAACTGAAATATGCTTATGCTTATGGTGCAGATGCTGCTTACATCGGACTCAAAAAATTTTCTCTGCGTGTCAAAGCGGATAATTTTTATGATGACGAATATAAAAAAGTAATAGAACTTAAAGAAAAATATCCACAAAAGCGTCTTCATTGTGCGCTGAATATTTCTTTTCATGATGAAGAAATTGATTCGCTGAAAGAAAATCTAGATTATTTTAAACAATACCCTATCGATGCTTTTATTGTGCAGGATATTGGGATTGTCCCCCTTTTACAAAAAGAATTTCCTCACGCCCAGCTGCATCTTTCTACTCAGGCAAGTTGTGTAAATTCCGAAGCTGTGAAAATGTATCAAAAAATGGGATTTAGTCGTGTTGTTTTAGGACGCGAGATTTCTATCGAACAAATTAAAAGAATAAAAGATTCTGTTCCTGATATGGAGATTGAAACTTTTGTTCACGGAGCGATGTGCATTGCTTATGCTGGGCGATGTTTGATGAGTGCGTATCTTACAGGTCGCAGCGCTCAAAGCGGATTTTGCAGTCACACTTGCCGCTGGAATTTCAATCTTTCTACTGATAAAGTTTCTGTACCTGATAAAAAAATTCTGACGTTGAAAGAAGCAAAAGAGATTGCACAAAGTGGTACACTTCAGATTGAAGAAGAACAGCGTCCAGGTGAATATTTTCCGATTTTTGAAGGCGAAGATTTTACAGCTATTTTATCTTCCAAAGATTTAAGGATGATTGAACATCTTGATGATTTGAAAAATGCCGGCGTAGATTCACTGAAAATCGAAGGTCGCATGAAAAGCATTTATTATGTAGCAATGGTTACGCGTGCATATCGCAAAGCTTTAGATGCGCTTGAAGGAAAAATCTCTGTTCAGCAGGCAAAACCATTCATCGATGAACTGGAAAATGTAAGTCACCGCGAAAGCACGACAGGTTTCTACTATAATAAAGCTGATGCAGACAAAACTACGATTGGTGCCAGCGACAGTAAATATCAGCTTGCAGCCCAGATTGGCGATGAAGTGAAAGGACAGACCTTTGATGATTTGTATAACGAAGGACAAAAAAGATATTCAGACTTTTGCGAAAACCTTGACAAGATGCATCCTGCAGCACGTGAAGCCCGCCTTAAAGATTTGGAAATTCATACTGACCGAAAAGTAATTCCTTTTGAAAAAAAAGACGGCTGGAAAATGTATTACTGTACTGCAATGAACATGATTAAAGCTTCAGAAGAAATAGAACTTGTTTCGCCTGATTTTTGCTGCATCAAAGTTTCACCTTCCGATTTTGAAATTATCAGTCCGGAAACTGGATTAAAACTCAACTGGATTTGCGATGGTCATCCGGCAGTTATTTATCTGAATCAAGAATTACCGGAAGGAACACTTTTGAGAACTTTGGATCCAGATTACGTTGAAGGAAAAATCCGCGACACTGGACGGTAAAACATCATTTTTCTTCTATTATATATGGTGATAAAAGAGCGAGAAGACGACCAGTTGTGCGGGCTGTAATATGAACACCGTCTTCGAGCCACTGTTCATCCTGAATGCAGCCAGCTTTGCGAAGTTCATTAATCAAAACTGTCTGACTGACTGGAACTACATAGTTTGCTATTTCACCATAAACCATCTCATAGATTCTGTCTTTGAGTTCTAAAAATCCTTTTTCCTCTTTTGCACTCACACAAATAGCATTTGGGTGTTTTAATCTGGCTGCTTGCAATAGTTCAGGATTTTCATCAGTCTTGTCAATCTTATTCAATAAAACAATTCGTGGATTTTTGTCTGCACCAATGTCAGCTAAAACATCGCAGACTGTTTCATATTGAAATTCAATATCAGGATCTGAACTGTCAAGAACCAAAAGCAACAAATCTGCATCTACAGCTTCTTCAAGTGTTGATTTGAATGCATCAATCAGATGATGAGGAAGATTGCTGATAAATCCAACTGTGTCTGTCAACAAAACGCCGGCACTTTCATTCAAAGGCATTTTTCTAGTGAGCGGATCAAGTGTTGCAAAAAGTTTGTTCTCAACGAATGCTTCTGAACCTGTCATTGCATTCAGCAGAGAAGATTTTCCTGCATTTGTGTATCCAACAAGTGCGACTGAAGGAATTTTTCCGCGTTGTTTTCTTTGAGTTTTGCGGTTTAATTCCACTTCTGCTAATTCTCGTTTTAATGAAGTAATTTTTTCTCTGATTTGCCGTTGGTCAAGTTCAAGCTGAGTTTCACCAGAACCTTTTGCACCAAAAGCACCGCCACGCTGTCTTGCAAAATCTTTGTTCATGTGTGCAAGTCTTGGTAAAGAATACTGAAGTCTGGCAAGTTCAACCTGTAACACAGCTTCTTTTGTCTGAGCTCGCTGTGCAAAAATACGGATTATAACTTCCTGTCGGTCAAAACAAGAAAGTCCTGAAAGTTCTTCCCAATTTCTCTGTTTGCGTGGTTCAAGATTAAAATCAAAAATAATGCAGTCTGCTTCAATTTCTTTTGCTAAATCTGAAATTTCTTTCGCTTTTCCTGTGCCCATGCCATAAGCTGGATGCGGTTCAAGTCTGTTCAAAGTAAAACGCTGAATTACATCCATGCCAAGAGTTAAAACAAGGCCTTTGAGTTCCTGCAAATTATTCATCGGTTCGCCGACAAGTAAAGCACGCGGCTTTTTGAGGGCTTCTTTTTCAATTTCTATCATTAGATAAACTATAAACCACAAAACTTTTTTAGGCAAATGATTTTTTTGATAATAGTGAAAATATAAATAAACACTAGCATACTAGTATAAAAGAAAATAAAGAATTTACTTGATGAAAATTAAATTAAGTATTATAGTAAAGACAGACCGATGCGGAAAGTTTTTCCATTTCTTTTCAGAATCATAAAGGAGTCTGACGGGAAAATCGGTAAATTAATATCCAAGGGAATCATAAAGGAGTCCCGAGGAAAAAGAGGTTTTATTATGGCTTTGAGACCAGAATGGGAAGGATTTAATCCTGAAGGCTTGTGGACAAGTGAAGTTAATGTTCGTGACTTTATCCAGGCAAACTACACACAGTTTGATGGCGATGAATCGTTTTTGGCAGGACCTACTGCTGCAACAAAAAAGTTGTTCGATGAACTTCAGAAATTACAGAAAGCTGAATACACTAAGAAAAGTGTAGGTCTTGATGGTAAAGAACGCTCAGGTGTTCTTGAATTGGACACTGATGTTGTTACAGGTCTTACATCACATCCTGCTGGATATATTTGTCCTGAAGGAAAAGAACTTGAACAGGTTGTAGGACTTCAGACTGACAAACCATTGAAAAGAGCATTTATGCCTTTTGGTGGAATCAAAATGGCTGAACAGTCATGCGAAATGTATGGCTATAAACCAAATGCCGAACTTCATAAGATTTTCACAGAATATCATAAAACACACTCTGATGCTGTATTTGATGTTTACACTCCAGAGATTCGTAAAGCTAGAAAAGCACACATTTTGACAGGTTTGCCTGATACTTATGGACGTGGACGTATCGTTGGTGACTATCGTCGTGTTGCTCTTTATGGTATTGATTATCTTATTGAACAGAAAGAGCAGGATAAATTGAATTGTGGTGACGGAACAATGACTGAAAATGTTATCCGTCTTCGTGAAGAAATTTCAGAACAGATCAAAGCTTTGAAGGGAATGAAAGCAATGGCTGCCCTTTATGGTTATGATATTTCTAAACCTGCAACAAACGCTAAAGAAGCTTTCCAGTGGCTTTATTTTGGTTACCTTGCTGCTATCAAAACTCAGAACGGTGCCGCTATGTCTGTTGGACGTATTTCTACATTCCTCGACATCTACATCGAAAGAGATTTGAAGAAAGGTATCCTCACAGAAGAAAAAGCTCAGGAACTCGTTGACCATATCGTAATGAAATTCCGTATGGTTCGTTTTGCTCGTATTGAATCTTACAATCAGTTGTTCTCTGGTGATCCAATTTGGGCTACTCTTGAAGTTGCTGGTCTTGGTCAGGATGGACGTTCTGAAGTTACAAAGAACGATTTCCGTTTCCTCCATACTTTGGAAAACATGGGACCTTCTCCAGAACCAAACATCACTGTTTTGTATTCTAAGAGACTTCCTGAAAACTTCCGCCGCTACGCTGCAAAGATTTCTATCGATACATCTTCTATCCAGTATGAAAATGATGATGTAATGCGTCCAATTTGGGGCGATGATTACTCAATCTGCTGTTGTGTATCTGCAACTCAGACTGGTAAAGAAATGCAGTTCTTTGGTGCTCGTGCAAACCTTGCAAAAGCTTTGCTTTACGCTATCAATGGTGGTAAAGACGAAGGTGCTGGACTTACACCTTATGCACAGGTAGGACCAGAATTACAACCAATCACTTCTGAATATCTTGATTATGATGAAGTAATGCGCAAATATGATGTAATGCTTGAATGGCTTGCTGATTTGTATGTAAATACTTTGAATGCAATCCACTACATGCACGATAAATATTACTACGAAGCTGCAGAACTTGCTCTTATTGATACTGATGTTCGCCGTACTTTCGCAACTGGTATTGCAGGATTCTCTCACGTAGTTGATTCACTTTCTGCTATTAAATATGCAAAAGTAAAAGTAATTCGTGATGATCATGGTTTGGCTAGTGATTTCGCAATTGAAGGTGATTTCCCTCGCTACGGTCAGGATGATGAAAGAGCTGATGAAATTGCTGTATGGTTGCTCAAAGACTTTATTGCAAAGATTAAAAAGCATCCAACTTACCGCAATGCAGAACCAACAACATCTATCCTTACAATTACTTCTAACGTAGTTTACGGTAAAGCAACTGGTGCATTGCCAGACGGAAGAAAAGCTCATGAACCATTCTCTCCAGGAGCTAACCCTTCTTACGGTGCAGAAACAAAAGGTTTGATTAAATCTTTGAACTCTGTTGCAAAAGTTCCATATAAATACGCTTTGGATGGTATTTCAAATACTCAGACAATCAATCCATCTGCTCTCGGACATGATAAAGATGAACAGATTACAAACTTGGTAAGCGTAATGGACGGATACTTTGCAAAAGGTGCTCACCACTTAAACGTAAACGTATTTGGTGTTGAAAAACTTAAAGACTGTCAGGCTCATCCTGAAAAACCAGAATATGCAAACTTCACAGTTCGTGTTTCTGGTTATGCAGTTCGCTTCATCAACCTTACAAAAGAACAGCAGGACGATGTTATTGCTCGTACTTGTCACGCTTCTTTGTAATTGTTTGACAATTAGAAAACTGTTTAGTTGAACTTTTAGTGAAGTTTGATTGAACAGTTTTTATAAACGACAAGTCGCTTCTGAATGGAGGCGGCTTATTTTTTTTTTAAAAATAATTTTTTTTTCTTGCCTTATGTTCTTTTTTTTTATATCTTTATTTATTGTAATACAAAACAATGTATTTATTATTTGATAAAATAAAAAATGAGGTATAAAAAATGGCAAAACAGTTAATGTTTAGTGAAGATGCTCGTAAAAAACTTTTGAGTGGTGTTGAACAGATTTCTAAAGCTGTTAAAACAACTTTGGGACCTTGTGGTCGTATGGTTATGATGGACAAAAAATACGGTTCACCAGTAATTACAAAGGATGGTGTTTCTGTTGCCAAAGAAATTGAACTTGAAGATCCTTATGAAAATATGGGTGCGCAGTTTGTTCGTGAAGTAGCTTCTAAAACAAATGATGATGCTGGTGATGGAACTACAACTGCAACGGTTCTTTCTTATGCTCTTGTTCGTGAAGGTGTTAAATCGGTTGCTGCCGGTATGCGTCCTATCGAAATCAAGCGCGGTATGGATAAAGCAGTAAAAATTGCTGTTGATGAAATCAAAAAGAATGCAAAACCAGTAAAAGGTGCTGATGATATTACAAACATTGCTACTATTTCTGCAAACAATGATCCTGAAATTGGTAAAATGCTTGCTGACGCTATCGAAAAGGTTGGTAAAGACGGTGTAATCACTGTTGAAGAATCGAAGAATATGGAAATGACTGTTGATACTGTTGAAGGCATGCAGTTTGACCGTGGTTATATTTCTTCTTATTTTGTTACTGACCGTGAAAGAATGGAAGCTGATTTTAATGATGCTTACGTTTTGATATATGATAAGAAGATTTCTGCTATGAAAGATTTGCTTCCAATTTTGGAAAAAGTTGCAAATGCTGGTCATGCTTTAGTTATCATCTGTGAAGATGTTGACGGTGAAGCTCTTACTACTTTGGTTTTGAACACAATTCGTGGAACTATCAAAGTTTGTGCTGTTAAAGCTCCTGGTTTTGGTGACCGCAGAAAGGATATGCTTCAGGATATCGCTATTTTGACTGGCGCAACTGTTGTGAGCGAAGAAGTTGGTTTGAAACTTGAATCATGCGGAGAAGAAGTTCTTGGTCAAGCTAAATCTATCAAAATTGACAAAGATAATACTACTATCGTTGGTGGTGCTGGAAATCCAAAGGCAATCAAAGACCGTGTTGCTGAAATCAAAGGTGCTATCGAAAAAACAACTTCTACTTATGATAAAGAACAACTCCAGAAACGTTTGGCAAAATTGGCTGGCGGTGTAGCTGTAATTAATGTTGGTGCAAATACTGAAACTGAAATGAAAGAAATGAAGTTCCGTGTTGAAGATACAATTGCTGCAACTCGAGCTGCATTGGAAGAAGGTATTGTTTCCGGTGGTGGAATGGCTTTGATTGAAGCTGCAAAAGCTTTGTCTGAAATTCCTGCTGATTTGTCTGAAGATGAAAAAGTTGGATTTAAAATTGTTCGCCGCGCTTTGGAAGAACCTATCCGCCAAATTGCTGAAAATGCTGGTCTTGATGGTGCTGTTATTGCAGAACGTGCAAAGAATGAAAAGAAAGGTATTGGTTTCAATGCTCGTACAAACGAATGGGTAAATATGCTTGAAGCCGGAATTATTGATCCTGCAAAAGTAACTTGTTCTGCTTTGAAAAATGCAGCTTCTGTTGCAGGAACACTTTTGACTACTGAATGTGCAATCACTGATATTCCAGAACCAAAAGCTCCTGCCGCTCCAGCAGCAGATCCAAATATGATGTACTAATTTTCATATGAATGAATTGTAAACTTGAGAAAATTTTCGCTTTCGAAGGTTTGCAATTCATCGGTGATAAACCTATAAATTGATTTTAATATTTTAGAACAAATTTTATTCAAAACTTTTTATCTGAAGATTTTGATATTTTTTTTACACCTGCCAGTTCCTGGCAGGTGTTTTAATTTTAAACTGATTTGGTATAAACAAGGAATACCAGGGACAGACCTTGCTTTTTTAAGTCTTACAATTTTTATTCCTTTTTCTTTCGACCAGTTTTCTGCAGTAGTCATAAGTTCTTTGCCGTATCCTTTTTTCTGGCAGCTTTTTGAAACTGCAATCCCTAGAATGTTTATCATTCCTTCAAAATAAAGGGTTCTGTAAATATCTGCATGAACAAAACCTACAGCAGCACCATTTCCATCTGCAACAAAAACTGCTTCGTTATTGTCATCAATGTTTTCAAGCTGATGTTTAACAAAATCGGGAGTACATTCATAGTCCAATTCTTCCCAGCTGATTTTCTGAATTTCTTTGTAATCTTCAGTATTTGCTTTTCTTATTCGCAAGGTCTATCTCCCTTTGTTTTTTCACATCGCTTTTCAAAAGTTTTTCTGCCACTAGGAAATTATAACTTTTGTGTTTTAATTAGTTCTTGCCTTGTATTAATAATTGCAATCTGGAAATCATCTTCATATATTACATCACCTGGAAGCTGTTCACATTCTGAACGATACAATTCCAGACCATATTTTGCTGCCATATTTCGGTAAAAATCCATCTGGCGGTAAATCCCGTTTCCTTTTTCATTATCCTTAAACCATGTGGTTGCCTTATCAGGATTTCCCTGGTCATAAAATGGAGGAACCGGCAGGACTTCTTCAAAATATTCACGGTTTTTCCAGTATTCTTTTTCTTCTTCAATCGTGAGAATTTTTAAATCAACCATTTTTCCAATTGCAGTAAAAATACCTCTTGGCAGCTGGGTAATGTATGCAATGTCTTTTGTGTGTACCCGGAAATATTTCATTTTATGTCCAAATGATTTCCCAGTCTTCTTTGAGTTTTTCCGCGTCACAAGCGTATTTCAAAACTTTTTCCCGAGGAAATTTGTCTACTAACATGCGTACGAATTTTTGAGCAAAACAGTATGGCGAACGAATCTGTTTAAATGCTTCTGAACCGCCAAAATAAACTTCTTTTGGAAAATCTATTTTTTCATCCAGACTATATCGTTGATTAGCAAGATAGGTTGCCAGACCTTCACCCATAAACCATACAACCTTATCCATATCCGGCTGAAGATTCTGATGGCAGATATGAACCATTTCGTGAACAATAACTTTCAGAAAATCTTCTACTGTATCGTTGTGGTGACATTGAGTTTTTGAATATTCTTTAAAATCAAGAAGATTGATTTCGTAATTTAAAGCACAGCCAACTACATAATCCTTATACGAGCCATGCCCCAGACTTTCATAAAAGTTTTTAAACTCATCTAAATCTATATGAATATTTATTGTAATTTTTTTATCAATTGAAGTAATGCCAAAATAATCCATCAAACGTTTAAGTTCTTCTGGCAATTTAACAAGAAAAGCTTCCATTTCTGTGTCAATTTTTTCATTTGAATCGATGAACACAGAATAAAAGCTTGTTTCCGAAATGCAGTTTTTAATCATAGGTTCCTCCAGTTGATTATAAAGGTTGCAACACAAACTTTAGGTAAGATAAAAAGTCGCGTAATTTCAGAGGTTTTTATCTTTCACTCCCATAAAAAGTCAGGAAGAATGCTTCAACAATCGATTGAGTTTTTTTATGTTACCAAACAATTGTAATGTATAAAATGAAAAAATCAAGCTCTGTCGTAATAAAATGCTCTTTTGCCTTGAAGGGAATCAGCTGGTTTC
>CAMEET010000061.1 GCA_945915085.1 uncultured Treponema sp.
TGCTTTTTTTGCTTCACGTTTTTTTGGATTATCAAATGCCTTGAAAACAAGGTAGGGAAGTGAAACAATCTGTGCTGCAATTATTGCGAATACAAAATAGATGTAATGTTCTTCGTAATAACAGTAGAATGAACCAACGAGGATAATTGCTAATGTAACAAAAAAAACAATACTGACTTTTGATGTATGTCTTATTCGCATGATTAAAAGAAATAAAAACAATACAAGAGAAGTCAGGGCGCAAATCAAGAGTGGAATATCAATAAAAGTATCAATAGTAACCAAAGTTTTCTCCAAATCTCTAAAATGCATAAAAAATCTATGCAATTTTTCAAACTTTCCATAAATGAAAAGTATAATAGATTAAAATACGATAATGAAACCATTTTACTGTTTCAATCTATGATTTTAACATTGAAACATTGTATCGTCAAGTTTTAAAATTAAAATCATTATAAAATCGGTGAAAAAAATCACCTCATTTGAATTTTGTTTTTTAAAATTCAGATTTCGTCATTTGAATCTGTTGCTGCATTATCAATTGCTTTTCTGAGAATAATGCATTTTATTCTATTAATAAGTCTTTTTGTGACTGGAATTTTATATTTTTGTTTGAATGTCGAAGCTACATCATCAAGTGATACTTTATCGCCAAACTTTTTTTTCAAATCATCCCAATAGCGTACCATCCAGACGTACAAATCTGCGATTGTCCTTTTTGGAAAAGCCTGGAGAATGTGTTTTTTTCTAATGACACTTGCAATTGGCATGTAAACATTGTTAAACCATGAAAGAATGGCCTGTTCCATTGTAATTTCTTCTTTTTGTTTTTGATTCAAATAATATTTATGTGTCAGAATGTGATTGTAAATGACATCGTAGCGTCCAGTTCTTGAAAAATCGAGGCACCAGTAATCTGTTATGTCACCAAATCCTGTTTCTGCATAGAAAACTCTTTTTTCATAGTTTATAATCTGCTTGATTATGTCATTTATGTTGTCTGGTTTTTTCAGAACGATTTCGCTTTGCAATGATACTACTTCAGCATCAATAAACTCTGTTCCACGTGCTTTTGCAACTGAAACTCTATGGTTTCCATCGCGTACAAAGTAAAGTCCTGCAATTTCATAGACTTTGATTGGCGGTAAATCTATTGATTGAATGGCAGCTTCGTCTACGTGTTCCCATCTGTTTTTTAAATGTGAACTTTTTGGAAAGAATTTATTGTCAAAATCATTGTAACGACCTTCGCTTCCAACAATTTTTTCTATTGGAATTACTTTCATGCCAATGTAAGTTTCGTTGATTGGTTTTATCATCTGTTTTACATCATTTAATGATATTAGTTTTGATTCTTCTGGTGAAAGCAAATGTTGAATTTCATTTATAAATGCTTTATTTCGTGCTTTCGCAAAATCATCTTCTGATTGAGATGTAAGATAATCCATTTTTTATAAACTCCTTAAAAATCGTATTATTATCAGTAGAATTTTCTCCGTATTGTTTATTATGGAAATTCTATTATGTGATGGGCGTAAGCATTTACGACCGTAGTTTCATAATATTTTCCAACTCGTTCTTCACGCATATCATACAAATGAATGTGTCCATGAACCATAAAAGTTGGGTTAAATTTTTGTAAAAACCAGTTGTAACATTCAAATCCTTTGTGACACGGGTCTTCGTGGTCGTGAATGTGTCTTGGTGATGCATGAGTCATAAAAATATCAAGATATCGTCCATATTTTAATTTATTATAAAGTAATCTTGGAATAAGCTTTATGAGTCGTAATTTCATTTGAAAATCTGTATATTGGCAGATTCCTTTGTTGTATTTTAATGTTCCTGAACAGCCTGCAATTAAAAGCGGTGTTTTTTTTCCAGTTTTTGGATCTGTAAAAGAAAGTCTTTCATCTTCAAAATGTTTAAATCCAAGATATGTGGCTCCATGTCCGTGACTTGAATCTGCATAATGTTCTGCAAGTCTTGAAGCACTTATGTGGCTATCTGAATGAAAATAAGGATATTCTTTTAAGTTATGGTTTCCAAATATGAAATATGTCGGTTTATTGAAGACAGTAACAATAAAGTCGATATAATCCATAGGTAAATCGCCGGCACACAAAACTAAATCTATGTCGGGAAAAGCTTCTTTTACATTTTGATTATAGATGAGTGGATCTACGTAATCAGAAACACATAATATTTTCATTTTAATACCTGTCTTTTATATCTGCTTTCATAACTGGTTTATGTTTTATTCGCCTGCTTTTGTGAGTATGGCTTCAAGTTTTTGTTTATCTATTAATTCTATCGGACGATTTTCTGCATATCGCTTTGCAGGTGTATTAAACCCTGAACTTGAAAAAATGTAGCTTTTTGTTCCGTTTTGAGATTTCATAAAATCTAGTACCTGCTGAACCTGTTGTTCTGAAACTGTTTCAGGGTCACGGTAGAAAATGATTAGAATAACTTGTTTTCGTACAGCAAGCCATGATTCATCACTTTTGTTTACTGCTGTAATCTGACAACCCATTTTTGAGATTTCACTAGTCAGCACTTGAAGATTCATTATTTTTGAAACAACATTTTTGCAGATTTCGATGTATTCTTCGTTGTTGCAGGTAAGATAATCTTTCAAAAAATCATTATTCTGTAAGTCTTTATATTCAGAAAGTTTTGTAGAAACATCACGGAAAGATTTATTTACCTTATAAATCTCTTCCCATTGTTCAATTGCCTTTTCAATTTTTCTCAGTTTTTCATAACAGGTTGCAAGAAAATAACGTGCAAAAAGTGTTTCCTGTTTAGTATTCGATTTATCAAGTTCAATTGCTCTTTGGAAATCGATTGCTGCATTATCAAGACGGTTTGCTATCATGTAGCAGGCTCCGTGTTCTATGATTGATTTTTGTTTAGTCTCAGGGTCTCGTTGTGCTTTTTCGAAAGCTTTTAATGCACTTCCGATATCTTTAGCATCTTTGTAAATTTTTCCTAGATAATAATACGAAGAGTAAGTTTCTGGACTGAGTTTCAAAGCTATATCAATTTCTTTTTTTGCTTCATTATATTTTTTTGTTCTGTAAAGCATAAGTCCTATTTCTGCATGTGCTTTTGCATGTTTTTTATCAAGCATTGCACATTTTTGCATGAGTCCAAGCGCAATATCGTAGCGATTCTGTTGTTCATAAATCTGTCCAGCCTGAAAATAATTGTCAGGATCGTTTGGAGATTGTTTTGTAAGTAAAAGAAAATTCTTCAAAGCTTCATTTTGCTGATTAAATTGTAATAGAAGATTTGCATATTCTTTTCTAAATGGCACTTCATCGATTCCTTCGCCAAAAAGTGCATTTTCATCAACAGTTTTGTATTCAATAATTGCAAGTTCCGGTCTATTATCTTTTATATATGCTTTTCCAAGGTAATAATGTGCCTGATAATTTTTTGGATCTTTTGCGATAATCTGTTTGGAAATTTTGATTGCCTGAAGATTTTTTCCCTGTTTTAAAAGTTTAGGAACAGAATCAAGTTTCTTTGGTGAAATAACGCTTTTATAAAGTACTATTCCAACGGTAGCGATAAATGCAATTAATACACAAATAATTATAATAATAGACATATTCTGTGAAACTCCAAATTCCTTTCAACTATGGGCACGTAGTTTTATATAAAAAGATTTTCCACCGTTGAAATTTTCTTATTAGGATCAATTTCAAGTTTTCGATTTTAAACCGTGTCAAGGATTGTGAGGGCTGGCTAAAACAAAAGACACCCAAAATATAAAAATTCAAAACTCTACATTTTTCCTATTATTTAAAAATAATAAAATAGAATTGAAAATTTTACAATCCTTTATTGCAGATAATGCAGCGGAGTTTTAATCTGTTAAGATTAATATTAAAAATCTCGATAATAAGATTAGTAGATTTGTGCAAAGTTGTCAAACAGGGGATTTACAGATGATAAAAAAAAATAATCTCTTCCTTCTCATATTTATTTTGATGGAATTTGGAAATTTTTGTTTTGCTCAATCATTAGGTGAAAAACTTTTTAAAGAAAATAATCCAAAAGATGCTGTTCAGGTTTTGGAAAATGAAATTTTAAATGGTCAGATTTCTGCAAACACTTATAATTTTCTTGGGCTGGGATATTATCAGATTGGTGAATATGAAAAATCGGTGGATGCTTTTGAACGTGGAATAAAAGAACAGCCGGCTAATGCTAAAATTCTTTATTTTAATCAGGGAAATGCTTATTATGCATTAAAACAATTTGAAAAAGCAGCAGAATGTTTTTCGCTTTCTTATAAATCTGATTTGTCTTTTGTGGATGCACTTTTAAATAGAGCGAATTCTTATCTTATGGATGACAAACTGGTGCTTGCAAAAAATGATTATGTTGATTATCTGGAAAAATTCCCTGAAACTCCGCAGAAAAGTAAGATTGAACTTTTGATTAATGCAATTACTGATGAAATTGAAAGGCGTAAGGAAGAAGAACGTCTGCTTGAAGAGCAGAATAAAGCTTTGTGGGAGCATATCAATCCAAATATCACAGAATATGATGATGAAAATAAATTAGAGTGGGAACTTATTGATGATGAGATTGCTGATGTTCAGGAAAAAAAAGAAAATATGAACTGGCAGGAAGTTGGTGATAATCAGATTGGCAAGATTGAAATTCCTGAAAACAAGAAAAAATGGGAAGAAATTGACAATGAAAATGATGATGTTGTTTTTTCTGCTGACGATGAAAAAAACAGTGATTTAGTTGATGCTGAAAAACAGAAATCTGATGAGAACAATGATTTCCAAAATTTTGATGAGTTTGAAAAGGTTGAAGATGAAAATGAAATTCCTTTTGCAGAATCTGTTGATGATGAGAATGAGGAAATTGATAAAGAATTCTGGGAAAATCTTTCTGATGAAGATACCGAAGAACTGAGAAAACTTGAAATTCAGTCTGAAAAAGAATATGAACAGTGGCTGAAACAGCAGAAATTAAAAGAAAAAAGAAAACAGCAGGAAGAATCATTACGTAAAAAAATGAAAGAGGATGAAGAAAAACAGAAAACGCAGGAACTTTTGGAACAGATGATGAAAGCAGAAAATGAAAGAAGGCAAAAACTGCTTGAAGATGTTCAGAATTCTCTTCAGGGAAATGATTCTACGAATGTAAGTTCTGGAGCTGATGATATTATCGATTATGAATATGAAGGGGAACTTGATTAATAATGAATGATAATGAAATTAAAAATTATAAAAATAATAAAAAGAAAATCATTTTCTCAGTATTGTCAGTAATTTTCATAATATTGTTTTTGTTGTGTATTATTAAATGTGGAAATTCGCAAAAAGATTCAAACAGTTTTGAAAATGGTCATCATTATTATATAGAAAAAAGATTTAAATCGCAAAAAAATCAACTAAATAAAAATCAAAAAGATGAAAAACCAGCAGCGAATTCAAATACTTTCATTACAGATGAAAATGTTAAAAATGAAATTCTAGAAGAATCGGTAGAATCAGAAAATGAAAATGAAATTTTAGAAATTGAAAAACAAAAAAAAGTTGCACAGGAACGAGAATTAGAAGAAAAAGAGCGAGAAAAAGAACGCGAACTTGCAGAACAAAAACGCCTTGCTGATGAAAAAAAACTTGCTGAACAAAAAATGGCAGAAGAACAGAAAATTCAGGAAGAGAAAAAACAGAAAGAAGCAGAACAAAAGCGTCTTGCAGAACAAAAGCGTCTTGAAAAAGAAAAAAAACTTGCTGAGGAAAAACGATTAAAAGAAGAAAGAAAAAAACAGGAAGAAAAGAAAAGAATTGAGCAGGAACGCTCAGAATTAGAAAAGAAAAAGGCTGAACAGAAAAAAATTGAAGAAGAAAAAAGAAAACAAGAAGAAATCAAAAAAGCTGAAGAAAAAAGACTTGCAGAAGAAAATCAAAAATCACTTGATACGATGAATTCACTTTTGGAAGAAGCTGAAAATACTCAGGATTCTGAACTTAAGAAACAAAAACTGGCAAAAGCTGCAGAAATTGCAAATCAAATGATTGAAAATCAAAATGACAGTGATGCAGCTCATTATGCTTTGTCAAAAAATGCCAGTCAAAATAAAAAATATGATGATGCACTTGCTGAACTGGAAAAAGCAATCAGAATGAATCGTGAAAATCCTTTATATTATTATGATAAAGGTAAAATTCTGTATTTAAAAAGAAATTATGAAGAGGCTCAATGGAATTTTGAAAAAGCCTGTGAACTTGATAAGAATTTTTATCAAAGTAAATATAATTTAGGATTAACTTATGAAAGATTAAATCAAAATGAAGATGCAAAAAAAGCATTTTTGCAGGCAATTGATATTAAAAATGATTATGAAAAAGCTTTTTTGGAACTTGCGAGAATAAATGCAAAAGAAAAATGCTTTTCTGAAGCTGAAAAATACTTTAAGGAGGCATTGGAAATCAATCCTGGTAATCCAAAAGTTTTTGAAGAACTCGGAAGTTTATATTATCAAACTGGTAATAATGAAAAATCTGAAGAATATTTTAAAATGGCAATTGAAAAACGTCCTAAAGGTGAAGAATCAACTTTAGCAAAATACAATCTTTCGACAGTCTTGCTTGAAAACGGAGATATTGATCAGGCTCTAAAATATGCATGGAAGGCTTATGACGAAAAAGGTTTTGTGAAAAATAAAAATAATCAGGCAAATATTATTTATAATTATGCTCTCATTCTTGAAAAAAACGGAAAAACTGAAACTGCTAAGGAAAAATATCAGGAAGTTTTGCAAATAAATCCAAATGCACAAAAAGCAAAAATAAATCTAAGTGCCATTTTGATGAAAGAAAATCAACCTGATCTGGATTATGTTTTGGAATTGCTTCTTTCTGCATATAAAAACGATTCTGATAGTTATGAAGTGAATAACAATCTTGGAACGTGTTATTTATTGAAAAAAGATTATAAAAATGCTGTCATTTATTATGAAAAAGCGGCAAAAAAATCATCTGATGATGAAATTTTGAAAAATCTTGCAAATGCTTATCTTGAAAATGGTGAGCTGGAAAAATCTTGTGAGATTTATGAAAAACTGATTTTGCAGGACAGCCAGGATTGGAATTCTTTTGTTAATCTTGGAAAAATTTATCTGCAGCAGGGTAGAGTTGAAGAATCATTAAAAGCCCTTTTGACTGTCAAAAATAATGCACCTGAATTTAGAAAACAGGAAGTGGACAGTTTGATTGATGTTCTGACTGGTGTGAGCGAATAGAATTGCACGCAAAACGCAGCAGATTTTTACGTTCTTTTTACAAGCTCAAAAAGTTTTTCTCTGCTGATGACTGTGTAAACTGGTCTTCCGTGCGGACAGTGTGGATCTTCCAAAGTGAATGCCTGTTTTACAAGTTTTTCAGCAGTTATGTGGTCCAGAATGTAGCCATCTTTTACTGCTGCTTTGCACGCTGTCATTGCAGCAATGGAACGGATTATTTCTTCTGGTTCTACATGCTTTACAAAAAGAGCCTGTTTTAAATCAAATTCAGAACCTGTCCATCTTTCAGGAATTGAAGAAACTTCCCAATATCCATCTTCAATTTTTTGTATTTCAAAACCAATTAATGACAATCTTGATTGAAGTTTTTCGAGTTGTAAATCCTGCGTTTTGGATTCAGTTCTGATTTTGTATGGAATTAAAAGCTGCTGATTTGCATTTTCATTTTGATTATTCATCAGTCTGTCAAAAAGGATGCGTTCATGTGCGGCATGCTGGTCAATAATGTAAAGGCAGTTGTTTTTTTCTGCAAGAAGAAAAGTTCCAAGACAAGAGCCGATAAATTTTATTTTGGGTTCTATTTGATTTTGTTGATTTTGTTGATTCGGTTGATTCGGTTGATTCAGTTGATTCAGTTGATTTTGTTGATTCAGTTGATTAAGTTGATTAAGTTGATTAAGTTGATTAAGTTGATTCAGTTGATTCTGTTCAAAACATTCGTCCGTTTGAAATTGAGTTTGAAAATCTTCTGAATTATATTCTGTTTTTTCAAAATTCTGATTGAAATCATCTGATTGTGTATTTTGTGCATCTAAAGCCTGCTGTGCAATATCATAAAGTTTTGTTCGCGGAAGATAATTGTTTTGAGAGTGATTTTGTGAATTCTGCGATTTTAACCCAAGATATTTTGAACGGAAATCGGACAATTGTGCGTTATTTGTTTCCGAGTTTTTGTAATGAATTGAAACGTAAGGATTTTTTGTAAGAGTTTGACTTTGAAAATTGTCAGAATCAATATCAAAAAAATCTTGAGAGCGAATTTCATCAGGACTTTTATCCTCAGAAAAATTTGCATAAGTATATTTTTTGAAAAAATCTTTGATTGAACTGCTCAATCCATGATGCAAATCTGAAATATCATAAAATCGTGCTTCTTTTTTTGCAGGATGAATATTAAAATCTATTAAATCCGGACGAATCTGAACAAAAACCCCAGCAACAGGATATGTTCCATTTGGAAAAAAGCCCTGACAGCCATATTCTACTGCCTGAACAAGCGAATATTCTTGAATTTTTCTTCCGTTTGTAAAAATTTCAATATCTTTTTTGCTTGGCCGACTTACAGCAGGTTCTCCAATTATAACATCGAAACTCCATTCAACATTTTCTGATGAAAAAGATGATTTTTTGGAAATCTCAAAAAAAAGCGCGTCATATTGTGTAAGCCCATTTGCCATGATAAATCGTTCTTTTAGCGACTGATTCTGAGGTAAATCAATTTTAATTTCACCATCTTGAATAAATCTGAATGCAATTTCTGGATGAGCTAGAGTTTTTTCGATAAAAGTATTTTTGCACATCAACGCTTCTGTCGCTGGACGTTTCAAAAATTGTCTTCTTGCTGGAAAATTTTCAAAAAGTCCTTCTGACTGGACGATAGTTCCTGTAATATTTGCCTGTGGTTCAAGAATATGATCTTCTATGATGCTGGCACGCATTTTCCATCCGCCGCTGATAATCGATAGTCTGGAAACTGCAGCGATTGAAGAGAGTGCTTCACCACGAAAACCTAAAGTTGTCAGATTGAGTAAATCTATTTCTGAAGAAATTTTGCTTGTTGCGTGAGGTCTGGCACAATTTTGCAAATCTTCTTTTGTCATGCCGCAGCCATCATCAACTATGCGAATTTTTTCAATTCCACCGCTGGAAATTTCAACAGTGATATTTTTTGCACCACTGTCAATACTGTTGTCCATAAGTTCTCTGACGATTGCATTTGGACGGTCAATCACTTCTCCAGCTGCTATTTTTCTGGCAACTTCTGCGTCAAGCTTTTTTACAGGATTTTTTAAACTCATCTTCTTGTTCCAGAAACTTCACTATCATCAGCAAAATCATCAAGCTGAGGTTTATTTTCTTCTGACATAGGCACAGGTTCATTCATAAGGATTTGAATTTTTCCTTCTATTGCGTCAAGCTGTTTTTCCATACCAGATGCAAGTTTTATGCCTTCTTCAAAATTTTTTAACGCATCTTCGAGTGAAATATCACTTCGTTTAATATCATTTGTTATTTTTTCAAGTTTTTTTAGATTTTCTTCAAAGTTTTCCATATTTTCTCCATTTTCTCCTGATAAAACACCTTTTTCATGATGATAAAAATTCAAATCACACTTGCAGAAAGTTTTCCTTTTGCAAGAGTGATTTTTATTTCATCACCAGCTGAAACTTGATTTTCGTTTCGAATTACATTTCCTTTTTCATCTGTTACCATAGAATATCCTCTGTCAAAAATAGTTTGCGGGCTTGCATTTTCCAAAACTGTTTTTGAATTTACGATAATACTGCGGTAATCTTTTATTTTATTTTTAATATTCTCAAATAGACTTGATTTCGCAGTTTCAAATCTATTTAAAAGCGGTTGTTGGATGTTTCTGAATTTAATCTCAAGTGAATCGGGATTAAATGATTTAATCAAAAGTCGTGTATTTTTAACAATGCGGTTTATATTATTATATAAATCTTCTTTATAATTTTTGAGTTCAATTTTTATATCTTCCAGAACAGGAATAGCCATTTCGGCTGCGGCAGATGGAGTTGGAGCACGAAAATCAGCCGCATAATCGCAAAGCGCCCAATCAATTTCATGACCAACTGCACTAATCACTGGAATTTTTGATGAACTGACAGCTCTTACAACATTTTCTTCGCTGAATGGAAGTAAATCTTCAAGTGAACCTCCGCCGCGTCCTACAATCAGAATGTCACAAAGTTTATAAAAATTTGCAATTTCTATCATTTTGATGATTGTTTGAGCTGCTCCTTCGCCCTGAACAATGGCTGGCAAAACGATTATATTAATTTTTGGATTACGCCGTTTAGCAATATTCAAAATATCACGAATTGCTGCACCTGTAGGACTAGTTACTACGCCAATAGTTTTCGGAAAAAGTGGAAGAGGACGTTTTTTTTCTGAATCAAAAAGCCCTTCCTGTGCAAGTTTCCGCTTTCGTTCCTCAAGCATCTGAAGAATATTTCCAGCTCCAACTGGTTCCATTTTTGATATTACAATCTGATAATTTCCTTGAGCCGCATATACAGTCAGATTACCAGTACAGCGAACTTTATCTCCATCTTTTGGATTAAAGGAAAGTTTGTAAGCGGCACTTCTAAAAATCACTGCTTTGATTTGGGAAACATTGTCTTTCAGTGTAAAATAAATATGGCCAGAAGAACTTGGTCTCCAATTGGAAATTTCACCTTCAATTGTGATTGTCCTGAAAGATGTTTCAAGAATTTCTTTTATAAGACTCGTAATCTGACTTACAGAAAAAACAGGAAGCTGTGAATTAAGATTTTCGTTTTGCATTGATTTATTATATCTATAAAATCAAAGAAATTAAAGTAAAAAACTTGAAAAAACTTGAAGAATGAAAATATTTTTTTATATCTATGCAGTTTTTTTTAAATTCGTATATTTTGCCACTTGATTATTTTTTCGTTTTTCTGTATTATTCATTTTATTAAGTCTTTATTGACTTTGGGCCATTAGCTCAGCTGGTAGAGCAACAGACTCTTAATCTGTGGGTCGCAAGTTCGATCCTTGCATGGCTCATAACACTTGATTTTCAAGATGTTAATTATGGTGCCTATAGTTCAGCGGTAGAGCGCCAGATTGTGGATCTGGTTGTCGTCGGTTCGATCCCGACTAGGCACCCTAAGGTGCATTATTGTAACCTTGTAAATGCGCCTGTAGCTCATTTGGATAGAGCAACGGACTTCGAATCCGTAGGTGGCAGGTTCGAATCCTGTCAGACGCATAAATAAAGCTTCTGTTTTTACACAGGAGTTTTTTTTTGTTTAAAATCTTTTTTTTATTTTTCTGGTTTATTATATTCGCAAAAAGGAATGAATATTTATTAATTTGAAGAATTCGATAATTGACACAAAGTGTTAAATTTGATAACATAACAAAAGTTAACTAATTTTTTTTGGGGGTCTCCAATTGGCAGGAAAAAAGACATCTGCAGAGAAAAGATACGCTCAAAGCGAAGTTCGCAGACTTCATAATAAAGCTATTAAAAGCACATGTAAAACTTACGCAAAACAGTTTGTAGAAGCTGTTCATGCAAAAGATCAGAAACTTGCTGAAGAAAAATATAAGAAACTTCAGAAAGAACTTGACAGTGCTCGTAGCAAGGGAGTTTTGACTCGCAATGCTGTATCACGCAAAAAGTCAAGAATGATGAAACTTTTCAATGTTACTTTCGCAGCAAAATAACATATAGAAAATGCTTTTTGGAATCCAGTTGGAGAAAACTTCAACTGGTTTTTTTTTGCAAAAATATTATATCTGATTTGTATTGAGAAATTTATAACGAATTCTCAAGTTGCGATAACGTGTTGCTTTATAAAGGAAAATATTATGAAAAAAATGAAAAAAGATTTAGTGGACGTTTTATCTTCAAAAATTCAAATGGAAAAAGATGAAATAACTCAAATTGTTGATAAAGTTTTAGACGGTATTAAAGAAATTTTAAGTGAAGGATCTTCTTTGGAAATAAGAGGGTTTGGAACTTTTGAAGTAAAAGTGCGAAAAGGTAAAAAAAATGCACGGAATCCTAAAACTGGAGAAAAAGTAGATACACACCCACATTATGTTATTTCTTTGAAACCAGGTCAACAATTAAAAGATAACATCAAAAAACTTGAAGTGCCTGCGCAGTAAATGAAAAATTTTTTATCTGTATTTCAAAAACTTCTGTTATTCATTATTTCTGTTCTAATTTTCTTTTTGGCTCATCCAAATCCTGTTTTTGCTGATGGACTTGGATTTTTAGGTTATTTTATTTATCTGCCTGTTTTTTTTCTTGTTGATAAATCTTCATTAAAAAATGTTTTTCTTTGGGGCGGATTTTTTGGTACATTTTCTTATGGATTATTTGCATTCTGGCTTAAGAATTTTCATCCTCTAACTTTATATATAATCTGCATTGTTTATTTTTTGATTTTTGCATTTGTTTTTTTTATGCTAAAAGTGATTCAAAAATCATTTCATACTTATTTCTGGCTTATATCATGTATTTTTTTGTGTGCTTTTGAATACTTAAAAACTTTAGGATTTTGTGGATTTAGTTATGGAGTTTCGGCTTATACACAATGGAAAAATCTTTATTTAATTCAGATTTGCCAGTTTGTTGGCGTTTTTGGACTGAATTTTCTTATAATTTTTCCATCTTCTTTTATTTTTGGAGTTTATAAAAATCATAAAAATAGAAACAAAATAGTTTTTGATAAACAAATCAATAAAAGACAAAAAAAGAACTTTCATATAAATGATTTTCTTGAAAATGAAAAGATAAAAAACAGATTAAAATGGAAAAAATATTATGTTTGTGCATTAGTCTGGTTGTTTTTAATGTGTATTTCGTATGGTTTTGGTTTATACACAATTCAAAATCATAAGAAAAATTGTGATAATCATGATTATGTAAATGTTGTTGCAGTTCAAAATAATGAAGATCCATGGAAAAACGGATTAATCGAGTATTCAAAAAATATCAGGAATCTAAAAAATCTGACTGAAGAAACTTTTGATTTTTATAATCAGATTGATTTTGTGATTTGGCCTGAAACTGCTGTTGTTCCGCCTATTTTGACTTATTATCAGGGTGGTAAAGACAAAAAAAGACAGGAAGTTATAAAATCCTTGCTGGTATTTATTGATGAAAAGGATGCTGTTTTTGTGATTGGAAATTCTTATGAACAGAGAAACTCGATTGGAAATCAAGACAGATATAATAGTGTTTTTGTTTTTGAACCTCAAAAAAATGTAATTCCGCCTGAACCAGAGATTTATTCAAAAATTCATCTTGTTCCATTTACTGAATATTTTCCATTTAAAGAAAAGTTTCCAAAATTTTATAAAAAACTTTTGAACGGCGATACTCAAATGTGGGAAAAAGGTAAAGAGTATAAAGTTTTTTGTAATAAGAATTTGTATTTTTCAACTCCAATTTGTTTTGAAGATACTTTTGGTGATGATTGCAGAAAATTTGTAAAAAATGGAGCAAGATGTTTTTTTAATCTAAGTAATGATGCGTGGTCTAAAAGTGATGTTTGCCAGACACAGCATTTAAGTATAGCTGTTTTTAGAAGTGTTGAAAATAAAGTACCTTCTGTCAGAAGTACTTCAAGTGGTCAAACCTGTATTATCAATGAATATGGAAAAGTTATTGCACAGGCACCATCTTTTTGTGAATCTTATGTAATTGGTGAAGTGCCGATTTTACATGATTTTAAAATATCTGTTTACTCAAGATTTGGTGATTTTGCTGGAAAAATAGAAGTAATTTCGATTTTATTAATATTGATAATCAAATTAATTAGCGTTATAATAAAAAAAGTTACAAAGAGATAAACAGAAATATTAAGCAGGAATTATATATGTCAGAAAAAACTTCAACAGGAAAAAGAAATATTACAGCTTTTGGTGCGGAAACGGAATTTGATGGAGTATTGGAATTTAAAGATAGATTGATAATCACAGGAAAGTTTAATGGAAAAATTGTAGCTCCAACAGGAGATTTAACTATAGATAAAAATGCTGAATGTACTGTAGAAACAATCGATGCAAATTCTATTGTAATCTGTGGAAATTTAAAAGGTGATATGAATGCAGGCGAAAGGGTAGAAATCTGTTCAGGAAGCGTTGTTGAAGGAAATATTAAAACCGCCCGAATTCGAATTGCAAATAATGTTGATTTTTCAGGTGAAGTAAGTATGATTGAAAAAGAACCTGAAGTAGATTTATTCTCTGTTGCTTCAAGTGAATATAAACAGGCAATGGTAATTCATTCTGATGTCGTAAAATAAAGAAAACAATGGTTAAAATAAAAAGTATAGAATAAAATGCTCATATTGACTTTTTTGAAAAAAAATTTTATGATTAATTAACAATTTTTTAAGAGT
>CAMEET010000062.1 GCA_945915085.1 uncultured Treponema sp.
CTGTTTCTTTGTTTTTCCATCTGTTTGCCTGAGGGAACAGCCATTGCCATTTAAACTCTTTGGCCGCCGTCGGATATTTTTTATCCAGCTGATTTGGCATTGCAACTTTTCCCCAGCCGTCTTCCAGATCCTTCTGATGAATTTTTCTGACAGCTTCTATCTGTTCTTTGATTTTTGGAACAAGCTTTTGTGGAAGCATTACATGTCTGTCTTTGTCTCCTTTACCGTGGCGGACTATGATTTCATTCATGTCAAAATTTACGTCAAGGATTCTTAAAGCCAGCACTTCATTAAGCCGCATTCCTGTTCCGTACATCAATTCTGCGGCCAGCTTTTTGCTTCCTATCAGATTATTGATAACCGAAACTACTTCCTGCCTGCTGAAAACTACGGGGATTCTTTCCTTTTTCTTTGCGTGGATTACAGAAGCAAGTTCTACAGGATTTTCGTTTTTCACGAATCTAAAATAGAATAGCAGGGAAGCCAGTGCCTGATTCTGAGTGGAAGGACTTACATGTTTCTTTACTGCAAGTTCTGTCAGAAAATCATTGATTTCTTTCTGTCCAAGATTATTCCAGTGATTGTATTTTAAGAGAAAAGCCTCAACCCATTTTTTATATATTTCACAGGTTTTTTGACTGTAGTTTTTAGCTTTCAGGATTTCAAGCATACGCCTTGTTGAATCTTCAGGCAAGAGTGGTGTTTGTTCTTCATCAGGAATTTCGTCATTCACATTAAAAAGTCCCGTGTTGTACACATTCATCTTCAATTGATTCAGTGTTTCCTGAGTATTTGGAACAAGCCATATCTTTTCGTCATTATTCCAGATTCTTTTTGGAATCTTACGAACCGAATTCAGAAGGTCTGTATTAAAGCCTTCTGGAAAACTGACTGCTACAAATGAGTCATCATAAGGTTTAATTTCTATCTTCATACAGTAAAGATAATAAAAATTTAATGGTTTTACATAAATATTTATTAATTCGTTTACGAATAGAATTTCAGGAGTTCCTTACCCGTTAGCAACATGGAGGGCTGTCGCAGGCAGGTGCATGAGCAACTTGTTGCGACGCACCGAGCGGAATGAGCGATCACATGGGGGCTTGGGGGATTCCCCCAGGAGAAGGGGTAGCGGAAGTCACGACAAAGCGAAACACAAACACATTATCAGATTTTTTTTGTGTTTGTGTTTCGCGACTCGTGACTGCAGCGAGGGGAAGGCTTTCCCCTCCTTGATTTTTATAAACGGTTTCAAAAAGGGACAGACTTTGTTTTGAAATTTATTACAATTGAATTCTTTGTAAAACGTTGTCTGCACTTTCGCAAATTGCTTTTGAGATTTCTTTATCTTCGAGTTCGTTTGCAAGAGTCTTTAAATATACGACTAAATCATAAACTTCACGTGCGGTGACTTTATCTTCATCAGTTTGAATTTCGTAATCATCAAGATGAGCTGATTTGCGCCACATTTTTGCAGTTTTCAAAAGTCCGCGTTTTCCAGAAGTTTTAGCGATGACATATTCAACAACCATTCGAATTCTGTTTGACACAAAAGAATCTTTTCCATTTTCAGGAAGATATTCAAAAATGGTTCGCAAGTTTTTAAAATCGCAAACTTCAGGAGATGATGGGGTGCATTCTGCCTCCTCGGCAAACTCATCTATATCCGCGAACTCAGGCTGCGGCTCGCTAACCTCAGTTTCCAACTCGGCAAACTCATCTACGTCCGCGAACTCGTCTACGTCCGCGAACTCAAGCTGCGGCTCGCTAACCTCAGTTTCCCCTTCGGTAACTTCAGCTTCCCCTTCGGTAACCCCAGTTTCCAGCTCGGCAAACTCATCTACGTCCGCGAACTCAGGCTCCGGCTCGGCAACTTCAGCCTCCACTCCAGCAACTTCACATTCCTGTTCCGCGAACTCGTCTACGTCCGCGAACTCGCCTACATCAGCAAACTCGGTCTGCGGTTCGGTAGCCTCAGTTTCCTCTTCGGTAACTTCAGTTTCCGATTCGGTAACCCCAGTTTCCAGCTCTCCACCTAAGTTTTCCACATTTTCTTCAAATTTTTTGTCTACTGCGTCTTGTATCATTTTTTCGCTCTTTGCCACAAATTCTTCTTCAAAGTTTTTCTGCTTTTCTTCTAAATCTTTTACCATCTGTTGGGTTTTCATTGCCATCTGCAAAGCTGTGTCGGCCGAATTCAATGCACCCAAAACCGCTGTTTTATTTTCAATCTCTTTTTGTTTTTGGAAAATCTCATTATTTGAAATTTCTGTCGCTTTATCAATAATCTGAGTCATTTTATCAAGAGTTTCTGGAGTTAACACTTTTTTTCTTGTTTCAAAATTCTGCGGATTTTGAGCCAGATTCATTTCTTCTTCATTTTGATTTTCAATCGATTCTATCTGTTCTGTCTGTTCTGCAAAATCTTCAGAAGAATTTCCATTTTCACCGTTATTGTCGTCATCATCAAACTCGCTCCAGAATTCTTCATTATCTTCGCAAAGTGTTTCGTTTAAACCAGGCAAATCACCAAATTGAGAAAAATCAAATGTTTTTTCATCAAAAAATTCGCTATTATCATTTTCCTGATTAGAAAAATCTTCTTCATCTTTTCCTGATTCAATAATTTCTACAACTTGATTTTCATCATCATTTTTTTTGTTTGTAGATAAATCATTTTGATAAAAATCGTCATTTTCTTCTATTATATTATCTTTATTATCATTTTCAGATTCAGAATCTGTCAGAGAATAACTTTCGATTCTTGTTTCAAATGAATTATCATACTCTTCATTTTTCTGCAAATCAAAATCACTTGTTTCAAATTCAGACTGGGAGGAAATAATATCATCTTCTTTTTGCAAACTTGAAAAATCAAAAGCAGGCATTTGTGCAAAGTTCGGATTATTATTGATTTCTGTATTCACACGTTCAAGTTTCTTTTTTGCAAGAACATTTGGATTTCTGAACGTGCTGGATTTTTCAAGAACTGATTTAGCTTTATTCCATTCACCTTTTGCAACATAAATCTGCCCAAGTTGATTATATCCTTCTGGAATTTTTTCCTTTTTTGCAACGAATTTTTTTGCATATTCTTCAGCTTTATCAAGATTTCCAATCTGCATAAATCTGTCAGAAGCATTTAAAATATAATCATCATATTCCTGATTTTTTTCTTTTATTTTTCTATAATAAAGATTTGCAACTTCTTCATCACCACGGCAAATGTAATATTGACCGTACAAATCAAGTACCTGCAAATCATCACCTTCAGTTTCTTCCAGCTCTTTTACATGTTCCAAAGCCTGATCAAATTTCTGAGCCGAAAGCAGCGTATGGATATATCTTTTTCTAACATCTGAATTTAATGGAGAAAGGTCTGCAGCTTCTACTGCTTTTTCCAAAGCTTCATCAATTCTGTCACCTTTTTCAAGTGCTTCAGAAAATCCCATCAGAATTTTAATGTCATTTGGCTCGATTTCTTCGGCTTTTTCAAAAGTTTTTACAGCATTATCATAATCAAACTGACTTAAAAATATATTTCCAAGTATGCACAAAAGGTCAGCATTTTGAGGATGCATTTTGATTGTGCGTTCCACCAGTTCCTGTGCTGAAGAATTTTTCTGACACTTTACAAGCACATCACTAAAATCGCGAACAGCTTCTATCCAGCCTGGTCTAGTTCTCAACGCTTTCTCAAAATATTTGATTGATTCACGATAATTTTTTGATTCAGCATAACATCGTGCAAGATTATAATTCAAAATTGGATGATTTTGGTCCACTTGAAGTCCATGCTTAAAAGCATTTATTGATTTTTCGTAATTTTTCTGCATCAGATAAATCGAACCTAAATGATTGTAAGTCAGCACGTCATCAGGATTTTCAGTGATTACAGATTCAAAACATTCAATTGCATCTTCATAATTTCCCATCTCTTTGAAAGTAAAACCGAGATTATAATTTACACTCGAAATATTCTGCTCATTTTGAGCTTTTTTCAGAATTTCAACAGATTTTTGATATTGTTTTATGCGCCGATAGATTGCACCAAGACTGTTCATAGCTTCAATATCATGAGGATAAAAATTGATAATCTGCTCGTAGTAAGGAATGGCTTTTTCGTCATCACCAGATTTTACATAAACATTTCCCAATGCTTTCAGATAGACAATATTAGAATTATCATCTTTGAGAAGAAGCTTATATAAACGGGCTGCAGTGCCCCAGTCATGTGTTAAAACTGCATTTTGAGCTTTTGTCAAATTCAATTCTTTTTCTGTCATATTTTATCCTCAAAAAATTATTTTAATCTTGCCAAAGGTCTGGCAAAAACTTCTTTCGAAAGTTCGCCAATCACATTTGAATTGTATGCAGAATAAGCGGCAAGTGCAAAATAATAAATTCTGCCGTTTTCCAAACCAGTTACCGTAAAACTGCTAACATTTCCAACATTAATTGGGGATGCACCTTCTATTGCAATTCTTCCAAGATATTCACCAGGACGAGTTCCATAGTAAAGATAATAACCGCCTGCTGTATCATCAACAGAATAATTCCAGCTCAAAGTTACGCTTGCATTTCCTGCTACTGCTTTTACAACAAACGGGGGAAGAGGTTCTGGTAATTCTTCAAAATCAAGTGTAATTTTTGTGATGGACGGCGTAGTTTCTCCATTTCCATCTGGTAAAAGTTCTGCCATCACCTGAAAATAAAGCCCCGAAACTCCAGAGATTTTTTCCTCACTGGTGACAGGTTTCCATTCAGGATAATTATCGCTCCAGCCATAAAAATTTTCACCAGAACGGACATAAAAACAAATTTCAGTTTGAGAAGGAACATTTACTTCAGCATTTAACGAACGAAGCACAGAACCGGCAGATACAATAATCGGTTTAGAAACGAATTTTCCGCCAGTCGGCACATATTGAACACGTCCAATTTTTCCTGCATTTTCTGCAGACTGAAAATCTGCAACCATATAAGAACGACGCAGAATTCTGATATCATCAATTTTCCCAGTATACTGAGAACAAAAATCAACATTTGCAGGAGTTCCAAGCACAAGAAGATAAACTTCGCCTTCTTCATTACCGCTGGAAGTGATGTACGCCAAATCCTGAGTCACTCCGTCAACGATATATTCCAAAAGCCCTGATTCACAGTCAAAACTCAAAACGTGGCAGCTCCATTTGTCAGGGATAACAGAATACTTGCCCTGCAAGACAATTTCAGACATACCGTCATTTGAAATGTAATTATTGAAAATATTTGAGAGAGTCCAAACAAGTTTTCCTTTGTCAAAACTTGCGTTAATTTTCTGGTAAATCAAATCATTTTTTTGGATTTTTGATGTTTCCCAATCAAAAATGATTTCTCCGTTTTCAACAATCGAAGGGCAAAGCCAAAATTCAATCGAAAAAGATCCCATCAATCCTTCAGTTCCAAAAAAAGTTCCGCTTTCGCCTTTGACAGTAAGTCCGCCAGTATTCCGGCTAAGTCCTGCTGATTTTCCGTTTATTGTCTGATTTGAAAACTGAAGATTATTCTGCAGAATGTTGTAATATCCGTCATCGATAATCTGATTTTCATTCTCGAAATTCACCAGAAAATCGGTAAATTCATCTGCATCAAAAGAATTTGAATCAATCTGAATACAGTCATATCCAAAACGACCTGTTCCAGTTGTGATATTTTGTGAACTGTCAAGCTGATTCCAACCGTTTTCTCCACCCAAAATTACTTCTTTTGCAAAAGCAAGAGAAAATCCTGTGAAAATACAACTCAAACCTAAAAGAGAAATAAAAACTAATATTTTTTTTACAAACCGATTTGACATATATTATCCTAACTAGTCTATCGGCAAAAAAAAAGAAATGATTAATGATTTTTTATTTCTGTGAATTTTAATTTTCCGGGGCAAATTCCAAAAAAAAGATTTGAAATTCACCCATAGATTTTTCGCGAACAATAGTCCGCCTGAAAATCATGCACCTTCGCCCAAAACTTTTGGAACCTGAAAATATCCGTCCATAAAATCTTTTGAAACTTTTTTTACATCAGAAATTTCAAGACCTTGAACAACCGTGTCGTCACGAAGTTTTTCTGCTTCAGTACTAGGATAAGCATCATACGGATTTTCGCTGTCGTCATATTTTGAAAGAATATCAAAATAACCAACAATGTCATCAACCTGTTTTTTCAAAGTTTCCATATTTGTGCTTTCAGGAGAAAGTCTAGATAAATAAAGCAGATTTTCAAGAGTTTCTGCGTCAATTTCTTTATGTTGTTTAGCCATAATCATATTATAGTAATTTTTTGAAAGTTTGTGAATATCTAATTTGACATATCTGATGGTGATTAAAATATGAAGTATAATTTAAGGTTCTGTAAAACAGGGACAGACCTTGATTTAACAGATTTCATTGAGGTCTGTCCCTGTTTTTTGCTGGTTTCTTGTTTTTTTTCATTGAAATTGTTATAATCAAATTATAAATTATAGTAAAAATTTCTCGTGCGGGACTGTTCGCGTGATGCGGACTGATTGTGCTTTTTTTGTGGGGTAAATAAATGGGCGGTTTTTTTGGTGTTGCTTCAAAGGGTGACTGTTCTTTAGATTTGTTTTTTGGTGTTGACTATCATTCGCATTTAGGTACTCGCCGTGGCGGACTTGCAGTTTTTTCAGAAGACGGAAAATTTGCCCGTTCTATTCACAATATTCAAAATTCTCCTTTTAGAACAAAATTTGAAAAAGATATAGAAGAATTGCACGGTCATCTCGGCATCGGCTGTATCAGTGATTATGAACCTCAGCCTCTTTTAGTACATTCTCATTTGGGAAGTTACGCAATCACAACTGTCGGAGTTGTTACAAATAAAGATGAACTTGTTAAAGAAATTTTACAGGATGGAAATACTCACTTTTTGGAGATGAGCGGTGGTGAAATTAACCAGACAGAATTGATTATCGCTCTCATAAATCATGAAAAATCCATTCTTGATGGAATAAAATATGTCCATCAAAAAATTCAAGGTTCTATGTCCATGCTGATTATGACAAAGGACGGAATTTTTTGTGCCAGAGATAAACTTGGACGCACTCCAATTCAGATTGGAAAAAAAGATGACGCTTTCTGTGCAAGTTTTGAAAATTTTGCTTATGCAAATCTTGGTTATTCTGATTATCATGAACTTGGACCTGGCGAAATTGTCTTCATGACTCAAGATAAAATTGAAATTCTTCAGAAACCTGGCGACAAAATGAAAATCTGCACATTCCTGTGGATTTATTACGGATATCCAACTGCAACATATGAAGGTGTGAATGTCGAAGCAATGCGTTATAATTGCGGACGTTTTCTTGCTCGTCGTGATAAGGGTTCAGTTCAGCCTGATGCAATTGCAGGGGTTCCTGATTCTGGAACTGCCCACGCTGTCGGCTATGCAAATGAATCGGGCATTCCATTTACAAGACCATTTATCAAATATACTCCAACTTGGCCACGTTCTTTTATGCCAACAAATCAAGAACAGCGTAATCTGATTGCCCACATGAAGTTGATTCCAGTGCAGCCTTTAATCAAAGGTAAAAAAATCCTTTTGATTGATGATTCAATTGTCCGCGGAACTCAGCTTCGTGAAACTACAGAATTTTTGTATGTAAGCGGTGCAAAAGAAGTGCATATCCGTCCGGCTTGTCCTCCTCTTGTATTTGGCTGTAAGTATCTGAATTTCAGCCGCTCAAAATCTGAAATGGATTTGATTACAAGAAGAGTTATCAAACAGTTTGAAGGCGAAAATGTATCTGACGAAGTTTTGAAGAAATACTGCAATCCTGACACACCAGAATACGAAAAAATGGTCGAAGAAATCAGAAAGCAACTTCATTTTACATCTTTGCGCTTCCACCGCCTCGACGACATGCTCGACTCCACAGGGCTTGACCATTCAAAACTCTGTACGTATTGCTGGAATGGCGAGTGCTAAAACACTTTCATTCCAATTGCAAATTTTTGTTAAGCACTCGCTCGAGTTTGTGCCAAACTCAGTTTCTGTGTTGATTAAAACAGGGACAGATCTTGTTTTTTTATAAACAAGCAGCAGGGCGTGCCGGCTAAAGCCGTCGTGCTTTGCGCACTTCCGCGACTTACGCGCTCCATTCCTTCGCTACGCTTCGGAACGCCTTCGGCGGTGCTCCAATCACTCACGCAAGAAAGCTCGCAGGATGGCAAAAAAGTTTTTCCTGTTATAATTCTACTTTAAATGGCATTACTGGAAGAAGTTCCTGCGAGTACAAGTTCACTGTGGCAGGATTATCTGCCCATAAATAACGTAATTCCGTTAAGTTACCAGCATTTCGTGGTATATCAACAATCACCTGATTATCTTCGAGCAAAGCTTTAGTTTCCACAACAGTAAATTTTCCTTTTTTCTCAGCCAGGAAACAGAAACCGTAAACAGGACCTTTTTTATGAGTTTTTTCCAAATTCACTTCTTTTCCAGAAACTTCTGCAACACACAAAGAACTGTTACCTAAATCAAAAGAAACAATAATCTTGTTCTTCTTGTTTTCAACAGAATTAAATCTTGGAGAAGCACAAATGAATTTTTTCTCATAAGCAAGTCGTAAGGCTTCCAAAGCAGCACGTGTTCCACCTGTCAATTTTTTTTCAGGATGCAAATCGTTCCATTCACCAGCATCAATTGTTACAGCAACTCCACAATTTCCTGCAATTTCACAGGCATCTGCCTGAGCCTGACGCATATAAGGCCAATCCATTTTGATTATAGTTGAATCTTCGTAATTTCCATCACTCCAGTTAGGCAATTGCATAACAACAAAAGGAAGTTTTTTTGAGCCGTACACAAATTTCTTGCGCCACAGATTAATCATCTTTACGAGCATATTTTTATATTCAGATGGATGACCTGCATCTGATTCACCCTGATACCATAAAACACCTGCCACAGCATGATTGAAACATGGAGCAAGCATTGCGTTGTAAAGTGCAGTTGGCACCCATTCAAAAAACATTCCAGGAGGACAATCACGAACTTTTACATCAATTTGCATCTGCCATTCACCAGACAAATCAATCAGTTCTGCATCCAAAGGCAGAAGTGTCACTTGTTTCTTTTCAACATTTCTGCAGACAACAGGATTAACATAAATATTTTCAGTAAAAAGACAATATGGTTTTTCTTCATAAAAACGAATTTTTCCAAATTTACTGTTCTTTTGAACATGCATCAAAATCGTGTTTTTGCCTTCTTTGAGAATTCCCTGAGGCACAACATAACGGCGAGGAGGATAAACATAAGCCGTAGAACCAACTTTTGTGTCATTCACAAAAACTGTATCGGCATCAACAATTGTACCGAGCCAAAGCCATGTTTTATTATCATTAAAGATTTTGACCTGTTCTTCAGAAAGGTTAATTTCTTTTTTCAGCCAAACAAGACCGGCACTATCAAATTCATTTATAAATCCAGGAATTTTTACAGGTTGCCATGGTTTGTCATCACTAGGATTTTTTGAATTCTGCCACAGTTCTGTATCCCATTTTGTCTGATTTTCAGTCAACTCTTTTTGTTTTGCAGCGATATTTTCATCTTTTTCATAAATTTCAAGACGCTGAATATACTCGTTTGCGCCCATTTCCTGCAAAGAAGATTTACTCATCCATGAAGCAATCGGAGAACCGCCCTGACTGGCATTTATGATACCAACAGGAACATTCAATTCCTGAGAAAGTTTTTTTGCAAAAAAGTATCCAGTTCCTGACATTTGTCCGATTGTGGCTGGAGAAGCTGCCTGCCAAACTGGATTTTCCACATAATCACGTTCTCCATGAAATGTCCATGAAATAGGAATCGTAATCATGCGGATGTGTGGATTTTCGGGAAGTTCGAATTCTTCAGGATATGAAAAACGCATGCGTTCCATTGGAAGCTGAGCGTTTGACTGACCAGAATTTACCCAAACTTCGCCGACATAAACATCATCAAAAGTAACATTTTCTTTTTCAGATTTTATCAGCATATTAAAAGGACCGCCTGCCTGCCCCGGACTGAATTCAATTTTCCAGTTTCCCATTTCATCAGCCTGCGTAATAGAAGTCATTCCTCTAAAAGACATATAAATATCTTCATAAGCTCCAGCAGTTCCAAAAATACAGTTAATTTTATTCTGCTGCAGAACCATTCCAGAAGCAACAATACCTTTTATTTGAAATTTTCTTTCCATAGTAAAAAATCCTCTATTTATATTTTAAGGCATTCTGATAAATTCATCAATGATAAAAATAGATAAAAAACCGATAAAATCAATAAAATTGCTAAAATCAATTATTCATCATTTTTTTTTGTACTTTTTAGATTTTTATCTGCAAATCCATTCTTTTCCATTATTTTGATATCTGAACCAATCAAAATCGGCAAAGAATTTTTTATCTTCTGGATTTCCACCTGAAGTTGCAAACATTCCTACAAGCGAACCGACAAATCCACCTGCTTTTTCTGTACTCAATATGGAACCATCAACATTTTCGCAAATGACATTCATATTACGTTCATCAAGTCCATATTCAAAACGAAGATTCTGATGTTCAGCTACAACTCGAAGGACCATACGTTCCCCATTTTTCGGCAAAGCAAATGGTTCTTCTGCAAGAATTTCATCTTCTCCTCCACAAGCTTTAACAAGCTGCATTATGCAAAGTTTTCCTTTTGAAACGATTTGCAGTCTATAATTAAACTTTTCATTCTGAAAACAAACAATACCAGCTGCATCATTTTCATGAGCAAAATTACAAAACATTTGAGTAGATGCTTCATAACTGAATGCTGTCTGTCTACGAGCAACAAGATGCACTCCATCAGGACTAGAAATGTGTTTACCACCGTAAATTCGAAGATTTCCAGATTTTTCAGTACAATTTATGTATTTTGGATTTCGACTTCGAAGGCTGAGCCAATATTTATCTAATTCAGGTTTATTAAAATCATCGATTGAAGGGAAAATTACTGCATCTGCATCTTCAAATGAACGTTCTACAACGTGTCCGGCAAGACTGTACGCCTGTTCAACAAGACCAGTTTCCCAAGAAACAACAGGCCATCCGTTTTCCCATTTTACAGGAACAAGGAAAGTTTCCCTTCCAAGATTTGAAACTCTGTTTTCACCTTCGCCATAAGGACGAGAAGCAAGACAGCACATCCACCATTTATTTTCTGTAGTACAAATGATATCAGCATGTCCAACATTGATTACTCCAGCAGACATTCCCAAATGGCGATGTGTTAAAATTGGATTTGCAGGTTTTCCGCACCATTCGCCGTCAATAGTATCACAACGAGCAACACAAACAGCATGGTCTGGACCAGTTCCGCCTTCTGCATGCATCAAATAATATTTTCCAAAAAATTTATAGATATGAGGACCTTCTGGCCAAATACAGTTTTTCAACGCACCACGCCAAATTCCTTTTGCTTCACCATAAAGTTTACCAGTTTCAGGGTCAAGTTTTTGAATCCAAACTTCCCAGTTGCCGTTATATTTTGGACCTTCTGGAGCAGGACGAGTACCAGTGTACCAACAAGTGCCGTCATTATCAAAAAATAAAGAAGGGTCAATTCCTGGTGCATTTTCAATCACAATAGGATTTGACCACGGTCCTTCCGGTTTGTCAGCTGTCACAATAAAATTTCCAATTCTGTCAACCTGAGTACAAATGCAGTAGAATTTTTTATTATAATAACGAATTGTCGGTGCAAAAAGACCACGTGAAACACCGCCGCCTTCAAAATCCAGCTGTTCTGGACGGTCAATTATATTTCCAATCTGTTCCCATTTTACAAGATCTTTGCTTTTGAAAATCGGAAGACCTGGAAAGTATGAAAAAGAAGAACAAACAAGATAATAATTTCCTTCTGCAACACACATTGAAGGATCTGGATAGAATCCTGGTAAAACTGGATTTATTACACGAAAAGCCATTTTTTCCTCACTTAATATAAAAATCAAAGATAATACTAAAACACAAAACTTATTTTGTCATTAGGATTTTTCCTTAATTTTTATATCTGTACAGATGAGTGATAATGAAAAATGTTAATGTTAAGCCGCAACAAAAAAATGGATATAAACAAACTGACATAATCATTTGTGCAGAAAAAAAGTTTCTCTCATTTTATTGCTACAAAAACATCCATTTCACCTTCACCACGATTATTCCATGCATAATATGGCACAAAAACCAAATCAACATTGCAAACTTCTTGTGGAACAAAATCTTCATAAAGATTCTGCTGCGAATCAGCGTTTTTTTGACGTTTTCCCGGAATCACGAGTTTATTCAATCGATGACCTAGAGTATCATCTTCAAGAACTTTCACTTTATCCTGTAAAATCCCGCCGTTTTCTTTATCATACAAATCTGACTGCTGTACATAAACAAGATGAAGATTTTCACCGTTGTCAGCCTGTTCCAGACAATAAGTTACAGGTCCGCGTGTAAAAGCAACTTTGTTTACATCCTCACGAACTTTGTCATTTGCTTTAACCATGCGCACTGGCATTTCGAAAGAAAGCGTAATTTCATCTGTATTTTTCCATTTTCCCTGAAAATAAAGATATCCGTTTTCTTCTTTTTGAGAAATCCCTTGTGGAATGTTGATTTTAATAGTTTTTTTACAAGTCCATTTTGGGATTCTAAACGCGAAAGTATAAGAAAAATCATCCTGGCAGGAAATTTTCATGGAAACATTTCCATTCCAGGGCATATCACTAGAAAGCGTACATATAACCTGCTGTTTATCAATCACACTTTTAATTTCGCCACCAATATACAAATGTGTGAAAAGCGTATTATCGTTCTGAGTATATGCGTAATTTGCAATGGAAGTTACAATTCGTGCAATATTTGGAGGACAACAGGCACAGCCAAACCATTTCTGACGGATTGATTTTACATGCCATTTCCTCTGATCTTTGTGACAAGCTTCAGGAAAAACAGAAAGAGGATTTACATAAAAAAAGCTTTTTCCATCCAAAGCCATTCCTGCAAGCACAGTGTTGTACAACGCAAGTTCCATAACATCGCCATATTCAGACTTAGGTTCTATTTCGAGCATGCGTCTGGCAAAAAAAGCAAGGGAAATTGCTGCACAAGTTTCAGAATATGCTTCATCATTTGGTAAATCATAAGGAAATGAAAATGCTTCACCTTCTTTTGTGCCGCCCATCCCGCCAGTTATGTAAAGTTTTTCTTTGACAATACTGTTCCAAAGACGAACACAAGAATCATAAAGTTTTTCATCTTGGGTCAGGCGGGCAACATCTGCCATTCCACAATAAAGATAACCTGCACGCACCGCATGACCAACTGCTTCGTCCTGTTCGTAAACTGGTTTATGCGCCTGATAATAAACGTATCTGTTCGGATCGTTGTTTTTTTGCTTTGGAACTCCACCAAAATCAAACTCTTCTGTATCAAAATAATAAGGCTGTTTTCCTCGTTCCAGAATGAAATAACGACTTAAATCAAGATATTTTTTTTCACCAGTAACTTCATAAAGACGAACTAAAGCCATTTCTGCAATTTCATGACCAGGATATCCTTTTTTTTTGCCATCTTGCGTGCCAAAAATGGAATCAACATAATCAGCAAAACGACAGGCAGCTTTCAAAAGTTTATCTTTTCCTGTTGCCTGATAATAAGCCACTGCCCCTTCCACAAGATGACCAAGACAATAAAGTTCATGATGATCTTTCAATTCTGTAAACGCTTTATCCATGCCGTTAATAATGTAATATGTATCAAGATAGCCAGAATCATGTTGAGCAGCACACACGACATCAATAGCTTCATCTGCAATCTGCATAAGTTTTTCGTCTTTATGCCACGTCAAAGAATATGCAACTGCCTCTATCCATTTGGAAAAATCTGTATCTTGAAAAACAAAACCATAAAAATGCTCGTCATCTGGTTCACGAGGATTTGGCGGAACTGCATTAAAACCACGATAAGAGTATGCTGGCGGCACATAAGACGCACCAGAATCACGTTTTTCTTTCATCATTTTGCCGGCAACACGAAAATTATGCATACAATAACTTGGGGCGGCATCTGGAATTCTATCGTTTAAAGCATCCCATTGATAGGGAATTACTTCTTTTCGTACAAGTTCCATTTCCCTAAACCAAAAATTATCTGTAATTTTGACATTTTTCAAATCAAGTGGTGCACTAAAGTTTTCTTTTTTCATAATATTTCCTTATGGTCATTTTTACATAGAACAAACAAAATTACAACTGATTATTTATAAAAGAGAGACAAATCTTGATTTTTAAACATAACGTTTTCTGAGTTTTTTAGCGAAGCGTTAAAAAAAACTCATAGCATGTGCTCAAAAAAAAC
>CAMEET010000063.1 GCA_945915085.1 uncultured Treponema sp.
ACGCACTCGCAAGCGAATAATTCACCGTAGGAACAACACTGCAAATGCCCACTCTGGTAATATTTTTCCAATTAAGACCATTTTCAGTGATGACAGTTCTAAAAAAAATCCCAATTTCATCAGAACTGGAATGAATATTTGTTTCCTTTCTGAACTGCAAAATCAGTTTTTCGCCTTCAAAAAGGCCACAAGTCGTCGAAGTGTTTCCAACATCAATAGTTAAAATCATAATTTTTCCAATAAATTCCATGGTGATAATACAAAACGGTTCTAATTCAGCCAAGCGTGACGCTGCACAAATTCTGAGTAAAGTCAGATTTAACAAAAACTCAGACGCAACGTAAAGTCTGATTCTGAAACATCATCACCCGAACAAGATAACAGAACCGTCTGCACAAATAAATCTGCCGGACAAATTCATCAAAAAAAATAAACTCGCCGCACAGCCAAAAAAAACAATGATTTAATTAATATAATTAATTTAATAGAAGATTTTGATTATTTTTTTACATGCATAGTACCTGTCCTCCGGATCAAGTCTTTCAAAGAAGAGCTTAAAAATTTTTCGAATCAATTCCACAAGGGTAACTGTTCAAAATATATTTACCACATTTTGACATTTTTGTCAATTTTGTCGATTTAGTCAATTATATAAATTAGGGACAGACCTTATTTCTAACTCCCAGTTTTCCCGAGTTTTAGCGTAGCGTTAAAAAACTCGAGGCTCGTGCTAACAAAACATACATTGGTATTAAAATTTTTAGACACGAGCCAGGGACAGACCTTGCTTTGTTAAAATGGGGTACGACCTTGATGTTATTAATGCTATAAAAAGGAGACAGACCTCTCATATAAAAAATTCGTTATCTCCAAAAAAATCACTCAAGATACTTATAACTTATGCCGATAAATAAATTGAATAATTTTAAAGGAATTCTTTATGAAAAATAAATTCATATTTTTTTATTTCAGTATATTACTTATCCTCGTAAGTTGTAATTTTTCCTATGAACCAACAAATCAATCTTCACCACCTACTGTTGATTACAACAATAAATCGATAGTACTTTCCATTCCTAAAAAAACAAATACTGCAAAATACATAAGTATTTACCGTCTTGATATCACTGAAAAAGCGTCCGAAAATGAAGAAGAAAATATTCAAAACATAGGGATTTTATATCCTCAGTTTGCCGATACAAAAGGCACTGCTTTTATTTTTTATGATTCCTATATAATAAAAAATCATTCTTATAGATACATGATTCGATATACCGATTTAGGTGAGTATACATACTCTAGATGGTCAAACGACATCGTGGCAAAAGATGGTTATGATTCAACCACCCAAATGACATATAACACCAGTTCTGCCTATTTAAGTTATGACAGCACATTTTATTCCATAAAAATAAAAGGAACTATTACACCACCAACAGTTGAAAAATTTGATGATGATTTTCAGCCAATGATTATCGCAAGAACTGCAGAAAAAACACAAGTTTTTCCGCTTCAATCGATTGAACAAGATACTACTATACAACTAAGAAGTATACTACCTTCTTCATTTTTAGACACTCCTGTTACAATTGTTGGTATAGTTCCTCAAAAAAATTGTTATGTTACTCCATATTCAATAAGCAATAACCGTGCAGCAGAATCTGAAAATGTGGGAAATCCAGAAGAATCATTAACCCAAAAAGAAGATTCAACGGAAAACTCAAATTCATCTGACAATTCAACACCTGAAAACAATTCACAGATTAATCAAACCGAAAATGACGATGAAAGGACCAATAATCCAGATATAAAACAAATACACTGGCTACCTGCAACTTCTATAAAACTGTCTGGCTTTTCAGACAATACAATCACAATTCCTTCTTCTGCACAAAGTGATGGATTTGATTATTCTAGAAAATCAGAATAAACCGTAAAATTGTAATTTTTTTCACTTTCTTTTTTTTCAATTAAGAAACTCAAAAAAAACAACGAAAGCGATTAGAAAAGCAAGGTCTGTCCCTGTTTTTCACGAGTTTTAGCGTAGCGTTAAAAAACTCGAGGAACCAAGGTCTGTCCCGAGTCACCGAGGTCTGTCCCCAATTTTCGCACTCTTATCCTCACGAAATACAATTTTTCAAAATGACAATTGAACACTTTTTGAAAAAATGTTAAATTTAATGTTATGAATACTCTTGTTGCGCTGTGTGCCATTGGAGCAGAAAAAATTCTTGGCAACGAAATCAAACATCTTGGATATAAACTTGCTGGGAATGCACCTGGACGCGTTTCTTTTTTTGGCGATGACGATTCTCTTTTTAAAGCAAATCTTTGCCTTCGAACTGCAGACAGAATCTTTCTGCAATTGGCAAGTTACGATGCATTCAATTTTGATGAACTTTTTGACGGAGCATACAAAATAAACTGGCAGGATTTTCTCAAAAAAGATTCCAAAATAGTTGTAGATAAAGTTCGTTCCAACAAAAGCAAACTGAATTCCGAACACTCCATCCAAACCATGGTTCACAAAGCCATTTATTCAAAGCTCGGTGATATCTGGCACATGTCAAGTCTTCCAGAAACCGGTGACCAAAGTGATATCCGCATTTATCTTGATGAAAACAAAGTTCTGATTCTGCTTGATTTATCAGGACTTCCTCTCCATAAACGAGGTTATCGTGTTGACGGCGGAACAGCTCCTTTGCGCGAAACTACAGCAGCAGCTCTTTTGCAGCAAACACTCTGGAGAAGAAAAACTCCACTTCACGACCCTTTCTGTGGTTCAGGAACAATTGCAATTGAAGCAACTCTTTATGCATTCAATGTTGCTCCAGGATTTGGACGTCGGTTTGCACTCGAAAATCTCCCTATTTATAATAAAGAAAGCGCTGATAGAATCAGGCAAGAAGAAGCTGAAAAAATCAGAACTGATGTGGAAGTAAGAATTACAGGTTCTGACATTGACGAAAGAGCAGTTGAACGTGCTAAAAAAAATGCGGAATATGCATGTGTTATGGCAGGAAGAGCATTAAAGTCCATAGGAATCAGTACTCATATTCAGCGGCCAGATTTTATTCAAGCTGATTTTAAAGATTTGTCAGCTCCTTACGATGAAGGATTAATTTTGTGCAATCCACCTTATGGTGAAAGACTTGGAAACGAAGAAGAAGCAGCTGAACTTTATCAACAGATGGACAGTCTTTGGCAGGAATTTCCAAACTGGGATTTAGGTATCATCACATCAAATCCAGATTTTCAGAAAAATTTTAATCATCAGGCAAATTCAATCAAAAAAATCAAAGCTGGAAACCTGGATACTTCATTTTACATTTACAATAGGAAAAAAATCGAAAAATAAACAATAATTTTTGATTAGTCTAGCAAAATTTAAAAAAAGGAAAATAAAATGGCAATTGTTGTAGAACATGACAAACGAAAACACGAAATTCTCCAGAAATCTCTTGATGTATTTGTTGAACAGGGATATGAAGATGCCACTTTCCAAAAAATTGCAGACCATTGTGGAATTACACGAACAACACTTTATATCTATTTTAAGAATAAACATGAAATATTTCTTGGAAGTATAAAAGAACTTTTATCAGAACTGGAAACTAATCTTCGTGATATAATCAAAAAAGACATGGATAGCATTGAATCTTTAAAACAGATTCTTTTTACAATTGTAGATGCCTGTGAAAACAATAAAAAACTTTTCAGTGTTCTTTTAAATTACCTTTTGCAGCTCAAAAAAGCGGGAGTAGACACAAATGAACGTGTTCGCCGCCGCGTAATCAAAATGCGCCATTTATTGAGCACGGTTTTAATCAAAGGAATTCAGAAAGGTGAAATCAAAAGTGTTAATGTAAAAGATATTAACGAACTTTTATACGGAATGATTGAAGCGTCTATTTTCAGAATTGCTGTATTAAATCAGGAAAGTGTGATGGAAGTAAAACTTGCACTTGGAAACGCAATTGATTTGTTAAAGTAATTTATTGACATTGCATTTGAACTTAAAAAAATAACCCAGATTGAAATAGTTCTAAAATAAAACTGCACAATCTGGGTTTTAGAATTTTTAGAAAATAAATTTCTAGAATTTTGCTTTTCTAAGTCTTACCTGCTCGATATCTTCACAGAAAAGCTGTCTTAAGTCATTCAAACCAAGTGCCATAAGTGCCATTCGGTCAATTCCAATACCCCATGCAAGAACCGGACAATCAAGTCCCATAGCTTTTGTAACTTCAGGACGGAAAATTCCAGAACCACCAAGTTCGAACCAACCCAAAACAGGATGCTTGATATGAACTTCAATAGAAGGTTCTGTGAATGGGAAATATCCTGGAACATATTTTACTTCTTCAGCACCGGCAATTTCAGTTGCAAACATTTTCAGCATACCTAAAAGGTCGCGCAAAGTTACATCGTTACCAGCAATAATTCCTTCTGTCTGATAAAAATCAGAAAGATGAGTTGCATCAACTTTATCATAGCGGAAACAACGGGCAATACCAAAATATTTTCCAGGAACTTCAGCCTTGTGCAACTGATGAGCCGAAAGAACAGTTCCCTGAGAACGCAAAATCAATCGTCGTGTAAACTCATTATCAAAAGTGTAATTCCATCCGCGACTGCCAGTATTTCCACCATTTTCATGAACAGCTTTAACATTGCTCAAATATGGTTCTTCAATCATTTTTGCATGAGTTGGATTTTTGAGGCGGTAAACATCGTGAATATCTCGTGCAGCATGGAACTGAGGCATGAATAAAGCATCGCCATTCCAGAATTCAGTTTCTACAAGAGGTCCGTCAAATTCCTGGAAACCAAGACTCACAAGTTTATCTTTTACAGATTCCAAAAACTGAACATAAGGATTTGTGCGACCTGGAATAATTCGTGCAGGAGGAACGGCAATATTATAACCACGGAATGTACCGTTTTTCCATTCACCGCTGGTAAGCATTTTCGAGGTAATTTCACCGATTTCATTTCCAGTGATTCCAGCTTCTTTTAAACCATCACGAACAGCAGCAAAATCCTGAGTAAACTGATAGTAAACAGTTTCGCGTTCAATCATTTTAAATGGAGAATCTGCAGCACCACGTTTTTTTGCAAGACCGTTCATTGCCTCAACTTCCTCTGCCGACATTTCATCTTTATTTAAAAGGCCACCTTCCGCGCCACAACCTTTCTTTATCAAATCAGCAGTAACAGTTATTCGCGCTGGCAAATCAGCTCCAGTATATTCCACCTTTTTTTCAGCATTCATTTTCAAAACGCCTTCTTTTACTAATGGACCAAAAGCAGAACCAACATCTTTTTGTTCAAGACCGATTCCATTTGCAATTTCAGGCATAGTGTGGGCACCATTTTTCTGCAGAAAATCTACCATTCTCTGTTCAACAGTTCCCGTCTGAGCCATTGCCCGTCCAAAATCAGTAATTTCATAAAATGTATGCGGAGTTCTGCGGATTTCTTTTAAAAGCCCTTTACCAGAAAGCCATGAAAAAGCCTGATTAGCATGACCTTCTTTATAATCAAGTTCTTTTTGAAGTTTTTCAGAAGTAAGTTCATCTTCAGCTGAATATTTTAACAAAACTTTAATTTCAAGCGGATGAAGATTTTTGATTGTATTTTTAACGTCCATTTTTTTATTCCTTTTTTGCGTTAATAAACTTATATAATTTTGAAAACAAATTCCAAAAAAAGTAAAAGCCGGTTACTTAATCAAAAGCACCGGCAGTTATTTTACAATATTTTTGAGAAAAAATGAATAGGTTAACGGTCAAATTTTATATGTGCAGACCAAACTGCTTTTCTCTGACCACGTTCATCTTTAAAGAATTTTTGAGACTGTGGTTTTAAATATTTATAATAATTATATTTATATTCTTTCTGAAAATCCTGAAGGCAGGCAAGAACTGTATTCATGGCTTCACCTTCATCATAAGTAATATAAAGAGTTTCATAATAAATGCGAACTTCATCATAAATCGGCATGTATTCAATTTTAACAGAAGCATTTCTATCTGTACAATGCTGATTTTCTGGAACAATTATCAAAGTTCTGAGTTTTTCCTGTTCGAATTTTTCCCGTTCAAATGGATCATCGCTAATTGGTTCAGCAAGCAGCATTCCTCCAAAAATTGATAAACAAGCTAAAATTGCAAGAATTTTTTTCATATCAAACCCCTTTAAATCAACACTTAAATCAGCAGCAATCAAATACGCCACATCAAAAAACTTTATATTCTACTATTTTATCGTATTCTAAAAAAAAATCAAGATTTATTACATATTTCCCTGCATCAATTCCAAGAGTCGGCGGTTCTTTTATCAAAACTTTACCGTTTATCTGCTTAGGCTTATTTTTGATAATTGCCCTGAAATGCCCGCGCACTGCATTTTTTAAAGCTTCAGCCGCTGCCTTTTTTATTCCATCAAATCCATCGCTGAGTTTTCCATAACCACGCCCATGGATTACAGGATTTTTGATAGATGCCCAAAGATTATAGTTTTGAATTTGTGATTCATTTCGTTCAAAAGTAACCCAACAGTTCATTCTTTCATTTTCAAACCATACTGATGAAAAAGTAATCAAGCGCAAAAAATTTTCAGATGGAACGATTTCTGTGATTTCTAGATTTTCTTCAACACCGCGAGCATTATCTTGTGGAGTATAAGAAAATTCCCAACCATAAACCATTCCTTCTATCAAAAACGGTGCTGTCTGTCTGATTCTAGAAATGGGATAATCATAAACGTCAGAAGACAAATCCTGAGCTTCTTCAAGTTCAGGATAAGCATCAAGTTCTGCCCACAAAGGAAAATGAATTTTTCTAATTTGAGAAGGAGAATTGGCAAAAATCAATCCGATTGAAAAAATCACTAAAAAGAAAAGAATTAGCTGGCGTTTTTCCATATTTTTATTGGATGAATTCCCATTCTGATGACAAAATAAAGCCATGCTGCCAGAAAACCAAACAGATGAGTCATGTGCGCAACATTTCCACGGCTTCCCAAAAACTGACTTCCAAGTTCAATGATTGCATAAATCAAAACCATCACAGGAGCAGGAACAGGAATGATTCCCCAGACAAGAATCACTGAGCGCGGAAAAAAAACTGCATAAGCAAACAAAATCGAATAGATAGCTCCGCTGGCTCCCAAAAGAAAAACTCTATATTGTCCTGTAAATCTATACACTAAAAAAGAAAAAAATCCGCTTAATGCACCGCATACAAGATAAAAAAGCACAAATTCCTTTGAACCGACCGCCTTTTCCAAAGCAAGTCCAAAAACAAGAAGACCGAGCATATTGCAGACGATATGAGAAATATTTGAATGTAAAAACATATAAGTCAAAAACTGCCAGTACATATGATGATACTGAACATTAATTACATTCAAAGCCCCGTACGTATTTGCGTAAATATAAAACTTCGGAAAAAGATAACTCAATCCAAAAATGATAAAATTAATCAATATGATTGAAATTGTTACACGAGAATAAGTATATTGAAAAGGTCTGCGAAAAAAAACTTTATTTTTCATGTTCAAAATATGTCACTCTGTTTCTGCCATTGCTTTTTGAAACATAAAGAGCCTGATCTGCCTGATTTACAAAACAATTCGGGGAATTGACAAGATTGGTGTCAGCATCAAAAACAGAAACTCCCACAGAAATTGTAACATGAAGATGCTGGTCGTTGTAAACAAAATCATGTTCATCGATTGCAGAGCGAATTCTTTCGGCAACAATCATTGCACCGTCTTTATCTGTATCACACAAAAGAACAGTGAATTCCTCACCACCGTAACGACTTGCAACATCAACATCACGCAAAGATTTTTTTATAATATCAGCAACTGAAATCAATACAAAATCACCACATTCATGACCATAAGTGTCATTAAACTTCTTAAAAAAGTCAATATCAAACATCAAAACAGCAATATTTTCTTTTTTCAGGAAAGCTGAATCAATTGCTTCAGTCAGATAATTAAAGAAATAATATTTTAGTTTGAGATGAGTCATCATGTCGGTAGAAGACATTTCCATCAAAGCAGCATTATTAATTGCAACAGATGCCAAAGAAGCAATCGACATAATCTGAGATTGTTCATAATCCGTATATGATGTATCTTCTTCTATGGCAATTCGTTCCTGCAAAATAAGCATTCCGTTCAAGTGATTTTTTTGAATCAAAGGAACGATTAAAGTCGGTGATAATTTTTCGATGGCAGGCAAATCTTTACAATCACCCACAGCATCTTTAAGTTCATCAAAAGTTACAGGCTTTTTTGCTTCCAAAAGTTTTGCGGTAATTGGTGTAGAAACAGGAATAGAAACTTTTTTATCACTTGAAAAATCTTTGTCTGTTTCCAAAATAAAACATTCATTAGTAATCAAATCTCGAACAAAAATTTCAGCTCCGAGAACGTGCATTTGAGCCATGCAGATGTAAACGATGGATTCCAAGAGATTTCCAAAATCAAGATTCTGGCAGAAAGATTTTGCAATATCCAAAAGCTGCTCTAAATCATAAATACGTTTTTCGTACTGTACAACCTGCTCCAAATCACCTTGAGATTCTGTAGTTTTTTTTGTCTGTTTTTTAGTTCTAACCTTACCCATGATTATTCACCATTATTAACTATAACATAATTTTTCATAATTTGGAAGAATATCTCCCAATTTCCATAGTTAGTTTCCAAAAAATTCGTATATTCACGATTTCTAGATGACATCATCAATACTTTCAGATTGGAAATCAGTTCACTAGACGGCTTTTTTGCATCCTGAATTATTTCACCAAGCAATTTATACAAAGAAACAAGATTTGTCACAATGGTCTGCATAGTTTCGTGTGCATCATGATTAATAACTTCAACCATTTTTTCAAGTCTGTTATAAAAATCTTTATCTTTTTTGCTGTCACGAATGTAACTTTCCAAAACAGCAATACTGTTTTTTTTGTCATTACCAAAACTATCTTCAAATTTTTTGAGTTCTTCATCAGAATTCAAAGCTGCGTATACTATGGAAGAAAAAGTCGTTTTATAACTCGGATTATTGAAAAAACCTTCAATAACAATATCATTTAATAACGCTTTTACAGAATCGGGGAAATAATAAATCAAAAAAGTTTTTAGAATTTGTAAAGGGAAAATCCATTTGAATGAAAGCGAAGCTTCTTTCTGCAAAATTGAGTTAAAAATATGATTGTATGACTCCACATCTTCAAGAGTGATATTTGGAAAAAGAGAATTCACTTCTTCTGAAATTGTTTCATCCTGAATTTCCGAGCGGATTTTCTGTTCATCTTTTAAAAATCTTGCTTCGATAATTTTTGCAAAATCTTGTCGTGGGGAGCCGGAATATTTTGCTGTCTGCGGTTCATATTCTAAATCTTCTTTGCACATTCGGATAAGAATTTTCAGTTTTTCAGGCTGGAGAACACTTTTTATTATATAATTAATTTTTTTGAGATTTCCAATATAGTTTTCTTTTTCGGCATCGCTCAATTCGTTTCCTTTTCTAAGCTGAGCCAGAGCAATTACAGCTTCTGCCGTTGTTGTTGTAATCTTAAGTCCGCTAATCTGATAATACATATCCTCAAGAAGATTTAAAGCCTTAATTGCAGGAAGTTCTTTATAAGTCGGTTGATAAGTAAAATTTCCGATTAAAAAATTTGAATCAAAAGACTGCAAAAACGGAATAAAATTGTAATGACAAAACTCTGCAAGCTGCCGAAGATTTAAGATATCTTTATCCATTTTTACAAAATTGTCGGAATTTAATTCTTTAATGATTTTTTCAAACTGTTTTTTTTGATGCGCGTAAACTTTATCTTCATGGGAAATATCTTCTATAACTTCTTTTTTTCGATTTTCAAATTCAAGCTCTTCAATTATTTCCTGCGATTCTGATGAATACCCTGTTATCATCAGCTGTGCCTCAAAACGCTGCTGACGGTGTAAATCATTGGAATGAATTGTTACAGAAAAAAGATTATCCAGAGGTTTTGTATTTTTGTAAAGTGCAAACAAAGCTTCTGCAAAATTTGGCTGAAGCATGCCATTTTTACAAATCATAGGTTTGAATTCACGAATTTGAGCATCTATTTTGCGCATAAAAGCTCTTTTTTGAACTTCTGGAGAGGATTTTTTAAAAATTGATTCAAAAAAAACTGTAATTGCCTTAATAAAAGTCATCTTATTTCTCTAATTGAAAACGTGAAATCTTACTAAAAGTTTTTTTAGCCATCTAATACTATTCTAACAAAATTATCGTATTTTTTTAAGTGATACTTTATCCTTTTTTTCTGGAAAGTAAGGTCTGTCCCTGATTTTTCCTGATTTTTTCAAGTTATAAAAATAAGGGACAGACCTTGATTTTATGAAATAGTTTTCGTAAAACTGGGGACAGACCTTATCTTTGTCACCTTTTTTTCCTGCAATTATTTTCCTCTATTCTTGACCAATTCTTAATTAATCTTTAATATCTATAGTATGAATAAAGATGAAATTCTTTTAGAATTTATTGAACAAAAAAGTATTGATGCTTTGTCGCTTTTTACAAAAAGTAATGATGATTTTGAAGCTCCTGCAGATATAATAGCAAAAGTTTTTGGTGCAAAAGATGATTTTTCAAAAATCCAGGATGAAGATATAAAAAAATTAGTTGCAAGTTTTAAGAACAACCTTACTCTTTTGATTCAAAAAACTTGGGTTGAAAAATCTGATATCGCATTGAAGGAAAGACTTTTATATCAACTTGAAATTTTCTTGCAGGATTATAAATGGATTGAAGATTATCCATTATTTTTGCAGATAATCAATCAGGCTGTATTTTTGATGTTCGGACAGGATCCTGAAACTCCAGATTTTGCAGAATACACTCTCAGAATTGATCCGGAATTTGGAATTTTCTGGTGGTATATTTCAAACCTTCCTCCCAAAAATGAATGGTCAGAAAGCAAGTGTCGGATTGCAATGCTGCTTGGAATGTTTTTCCTTGCAAATTATTAATTAATTCAAAAAATGCAAACCGAGGCTATCAAAAATGTCTCGGTTTTTTTATTTAAGGTGTAAAAAATACAGTTTTTATGGGAGAAATCAAAATGGACATAAAACTTATCACTGACAGATTGAAAAAAGCTAGTTCTATTCTTGCAATGCAAAATGCACAAAAGAAAAATGCAGCACTTTTACAGGTTGCTGAAGCATTAAATCATCATAAATCTTCTATAATAAAAGCAAATCAAGAAGATATAAACACAGCCAGAAAAAAAGGGACAAGCGAAAGTCTAATCGACCGTCTTACGCTTACTGAACAACGAATAAATTCAATTATCGAAAGTTTAAAGAATGTGATTTCTCAAACTGATACAATAGGCGAAGAAATATCTGGATGGAAGACACCAAATGGACTGAATATCAGGCAAGTGCGTGTTCCTCTTGGCGTAGTCGCTATCATTTATGAAAGCCGTCCAAATGTTACAGTCGATGCTTTCAGTCTTGCTTACAAAAGTGGAAATTCAATTTTACTGCGCGGTTCTTCATCAGCCTATAATTCAAACAAAGAAATTGTCCGCATTATAAAAGAAGCTCTTGCAAATGTTCAAGACGGAGTTCCTGATGCAATTGAATTAGTGGAAGTAATGGAACACAATCACAGTGATGTAGACCAGATTCTTACTGCTACAGGCATGATAGATGTTGTCCTTCCTCGTGGTGGAAAAAAACTGATACAGAATGTAGTTTCAAATGCACGAATTCCGGTAATTGAAACTGGAAGCGGAGTCTGTCATCTTTATGTTGATAAAGAAGCTGATTTACAGACAGCCTGCAAAATAGCTGAAAATGCCAAAATTCAGCGTCCAAGTGTTTGCAACGCAATCGAATGTATCGTTGTACACAAAGAAATTGCAGAAGATTTTTTGCCTATGCTGGAAAAAACGTTTGCAGGAAGAGTGAAACTTCATGCTGACCAAACTGCACACAGAATACTTAAGAATGCAATACTTGCAACAGAACAGGATTTTGGAAATGAATATTTAGATTATGAATGCTGTATCAAAACTGTAGATTCAATAGAAGATGCTGTTTCGTACATAAATGAACACAACACAAAACACAGTGAAAGCATTATTACAGAAAGCAGAAAAAACGCCAGACTTTTTCAGTCACAAATTGATGCAAGCTGCGTTTACGTGAATGCAAGTACCAGATTTACAGACGGCGGAGAATTTGGTTTTGGAGCAGAACTTGGTATCAGCACACAAAAGCTTCATGCACGAGGTCCAATGGGAATTAAAGCTCTTACAACTACGAAATATTTAATAGATGGGGATGGACAAATAAGATGAGTTTAAATATTCAGCAGTCAATCAAAAACGCCAGAAAAATAGTAGTAAAAATCGGCTCAAATACGCTTGCAAAACAAGACGGTACACAAAACACGGAATTCATGGCAAATTTTGCCGCGCAATGTGCTTACCTTATTAAGCAGGGTAAACAGATAATTCTTGTTTCATCAGGAGCGCAGGTTGCAGGAGTTTCCACTGTGAACGGATGGGCAAGAAAAAAAGATGTACATTACAGGCAGGCACTTTGTTCAATCGGGCAGGTTGAACTTATGCACCAATGGAGAAAGGCATTTCAAAATCAGAATTTACACATCGGGCAGCTTTTACTTACAAAAGATGATTTTGAAAACGAACACCGCAGCTTAAATATCAGAAATACACTTTTTACACTTGTTGATGAAGGTGTGGTTCCAATTATCAATGAAAACGATTCCGTAAGTTTCGACGAAATAAAAATAGGCGATAACGACAATCTTTCAGCATTAACAGCAATTTTGTGGTCAGCAGATACGCTCGTCCTTTTCAGCGATATTGATGGAATCTACACTGATAATCCAAAAACAAATTCAAACGCAAAATTAATAGAAAAAGTAGAATCTATAGAAGATTTGCGCAGAAATATCGTCATAGGTGAAGCAAATTCATTTGGTACAGGTGGTATAGAAACAAAAATTCAGGCAGCACAGAAAGTCACTGAATATGGCATCGAAATGATTTTGGCAAACGGCAGCAGACAAAATGCCCTTACAGCACTTTTGGAAGATAATTCAAAAGGTACTTTGTTTTCAGTTTAAAATAAGGTCTGTCCCTGTTTTATTAAAGTTGATGTTGAAGGCTGGAAGAAAGAAGTTAAAGACATCCGTGAAAACCACTATCCAAAATTCGGCTCACACCTTCCAAAAGAATTCAACGAAATCTTGGACGACTTGGAATCACGCCTTAACAAAGCATAAGTTTTTAGCTTAGACAAAAACTTCCTGTCAGAAATGATAGGGAGTTTTTTTATAGAAATTTATCCAAATACCTAAACATTTGCGTTTTTTTTTCAGTGTACACTGAAAAAAAGGATTGAAAAAAACAAAAGGAATGAGAAATATGTTGACTGTTTCTCCTTTATCGCTATCATTTTCATCTTTAAACCAAATTTATGCAGAGTTAAGCGATACCGATATAAAACCTAATCTCTTTAGCTGGAATGCTCAAATAGCATACGAAGAAAGTAATAAACCACTGGGTTTCGATTTACATGTTAATGTGGGTCTTGGCTGGGCTCCCGTACGATTAGAAAAATTCAGTCTTGCAATTTTAGGTTCTACAGGATTCCATCTTGGAACTCCATATGAAATAGATTGTGATGTTAGAGACTATAACTATTACGAAATAACATATACCCAACTCTATTTCGACTATAATTTAGGGGGAGAAATTCTTGCAACAGTTTTCTTTAATCGCGTATTTGGAATGTTTGCTGATTTAGATTTTAAAGGTGTTTTTGGAACAGGAGAATTATACGCTAAAGATAGTAAAGACCTGCTATGAAATGTCAATCAGATGATTGAGATTTCATTGCTTTTTCAG
>CAMEET010000064.1 GCA_945915085.1 uncultured Treponema sp.
TCTTTAACTTCTTTCTTCCATCCTTCAACATCAACTTTGAGGATTTCTGGAAGAGTTTTCTTGTAACAGTCAGCAAGACCTTCTGTGTTCAAAGCACCTTCTTTTGGCATAAATCCAATTGGTGTTTCAACAGCATTATCAGCACCATCACAGCGGTCAAAAATCCATGCAAGTACACGGCTGTTGTCACCATAACCCGGCCACATAAATCCACCTGGTAAATCAGGATTGTTATCATCTTTACGGAACCAGTTAACATAGAAGATTTTTGGAAGCTTATCTTTATCCTGAGCAGCATTTCCAACATCAATCCAGTGCTGGAAGTAATCACCCATGTTATATCCACAGAATGGCAAGATTGCAAATGGGTCACGACGGATTTTACCAACTTCATCAGCATTAATTGTAGAAGCAGCTGTAATTTCTGAACCTACGATAGAACCCAAGAATACACCGTGTTCCCAAGAACGAGCTTGATGTACAAGAGGTACAGTAGAAGGACGGCGTCCACCAAACAAGATTGCAGAAATTGGTACACCTTCTGGAGATTCCCATTCTGGAGCAATACAAGGACACTGACCTGCAGGAGCTGTAAAGCGTGCATTTGGATGAGCAAATTCTTCACCTTTTGGAGATTTGTCTTTTGGAAGAGCATCACGAGTATTACCTTTCCAGTCAACAAGTTTACCTTTTGCAGGATATCCAATTCCTTCCCACCAAACATCGCCATCTTCTGTAAGAGCACAGTTAGTAAAGATTGTGTTCTTTTCTGCAGAAATGAGGGCATTTTTGTTTGATTCAGCTGAAGTTCCTGGAGCAACACCGAAGAATCCAGCTTCAGGATTGATAGCGTAAAGACGACCATCTTTTCCATATTTCATCCATGCAATATCATCACCAACAGTTTCTACTTTCCAACCAGGAATTGTTGGGATAAGCATAGCAAGGTTTGTTTTTCCACAAGCAGAAGGGAAAGCACCTGTAACATATTTAACTTCACCCTTAGGATTTGTCAATTTAAGGATAAGCATGTGTTCTGCAAGCCAGCCTTCTTCACGAGCGATGAAAGTAGCAATACGAAGAGCAAAACATTTTTTACCAAGAAGAGCGTTTCCACCATATCCAGAACCATAAGACCAAATAAGGTGTTCTTCAGGGAACTGGCTGATATATTTGTGTTCAACATCAGCACAAGGCCAGATGCCGTTATCAGATTCACCATTGTTCAATGGTTTACCAACTGAGTGCAAACATGGAACCCAGTCACCATCAGTTCCAACATACTGCCAAACTTTTTCGCCAGCACGTGTCATGATGTCCATATTCAATACAACATATTCAGAATCTGTAAGTTCAATACCATATTTTGCAATTGGAGAACCAAGTGGACCCATACAGAAAGGAATTACATACATTGTACGACCGTGCATACATCCTGTGTAAAGACCTTTCATAGTTGCTTTCAATTCTTTTGGATCAATCCAGTGATTTGTTGGACCAGCATCTTCTTCTTTTTCTGTTGAAATAAAAGTACGAGCTTCAACACGAGCAACATCGCTTGGAAGTGAACGGAACAAGAAAGAATTTTCTTTCTTTGCAAGTGGAGTAGCAAGACCAGCTTTAACACATTTCTGCATTAATTCGTCATACTCTTTTTTTGAACCGTCGCAAACAACAACATTGTCTGGTTCACACATTTTAACACATTCTTCAACCCATGCTTTAATGCCGGCATGTTTAATGTCATTAACTGTCATTTAAAACTCCTGAAAATATATAAAAGCTAAGAAAATTGCAAAGCAACTCTTATCTTATTTTTTTTGTAGTAAAATATCGTCCAAAACGAACCTAATTCTACCAATGTAAATATAATGAAATTTTGAATACACTTCAATAGAAAAAAAAATAAAAAAAACAAAAAAAAGATGCCAAAAACTCATCACTTGAATAATGCATTGCATAATCAAAATGTTTTTGACATCTTTTATGATTTAAAAAGTGAAATTATACTTTGAACAATACAATTTCATCACTGATTTTTTTGATACTTTCAGTTACTTTTCCTGAAATTTCTGTCAAAGCGGCACCGTTTTCGTTAATTCGCTTAGCACCTTCATGCATTTCTGTAACACTACCTTTAATCATATCTGTAGCAGACTGAAGTTTTTCGATTTCAGTAAGAATCTCTTTATTACCGATAGTCATTTCTTCAGAAGCCATCTTAACTTCAGATGTTGAATTGTTCATTGACTGCAAAGCTTCGATAATCTGTTTTGAACCAACCTGCTGTTCTTCCATTGCACCTTTAATCTGCTGGATAATTTCACTAGTTTCTGTAATGCTCTGTGAAACAGCAGAGAAAGCTGTATTTGTTTCTGAAGAAACCGAAACAACTTCTTTGATTGTATCTTGAATCTTGCTAAGTTCTGCACCGATTGTCTTTGACTGATTTGTAGAAGTTTCAGAAAGTTTTCTGATTTCATCAGCAACAACAGAGAATCCTTTACCGGCTTCACCTGCATGAGCTGCTTCAATAGCTGCATTCATAGCCAGAAGATTTGTCTGTTCAGCAATACTTGCAATTGCAGTGTTTGCATCCTGAAGCATTTTAGACTGCTGTTCAATCATAGAAATCTTTTCATTTGCGTTATTCTGAGCATTAATTCCGAATACAGAATTCTGCTGGAGTAAATTGAAAGATTCAATCATTTTACCAACCGATGTATTTACAGAGTTGATATTTCCAATCATCTGTTCTACAGCGGCAGAAGCTTGAGTTACGCATGCAGATTGATTTTCAATCATTCTTTCAAGAGATTCAATATTAGAACTGATTTCGTTTACAGCACCAACAGTTTCCTGAACAGAACTTGATTGAGTCAAAATCTGCCCATTAACACTTTCAATATTTGAAATAATCTGAATGATTGAAGCTGATGTATCCTGTGTACTTGACTGCAAATCTTCATCAACACATTCAAGATAATTCTTTGATTCCAGAAGATTTTTAACGATACCTTGAAGTTTTTCAACGAAGACATTAAATCCACTTACAACATCACCAATTTCATCATTTGATGCCTGAGGAATGCGCTGTGTCAAATCTGCATTTCCTGTCGCAATTGTCGTAATCGATTTTTTTACAGAAAGCAATGGTTTTACAAGCAATCCAACAAAGAATGTGATAGCGATAATTGCAACAATAATGGAAATCACAAACAAACCAGCAAGCTGAATCTGGAAAGTTCGCAAAGAAGAAAAATAATAATCATAAGTAGCAACAGCACAAACAGTCCAATCTGTATTTTCTACAGTTTCATAAGCACAAATCATATGGTTACCGGTCTGTTTATCAACAAAATCCTCAACACCAGTTTTGCCCGAAAGAATATTTGAAATTACAAGTCCCTGACCTTTTGATTTATCAAGATTCTGGAAAACTCTTGTATCTTCTACTTTTTCAACGCTGGCAACAACAGTACTGTTTGAATGATTTACGACAACAGGTGTCATACCTTCACCCAAATCAATTTCTTTAATTGTATCATACAATGCATTTCCGTTGATAACACCAACAATAACACCAACGGCTTTATTAGTTTTACTATAAACTGGAACACTATAGTATTGAAGGATACTGTTTGTTACTGAAGAAAAAGCTGGATCAGCTATATAATCTTTTCCAGCAATCGCTTCATAAAAATATGGACGTTTTGCAAAATTTATAAGTCTACCATCTGAAGTATAAGCATCACCAGAAGCATCATAAAAAGCAACGTTTTCATATTTTGAACCAAGACGGTCTGCAACACCACGCAGATAATCTGTTTTTTCGCGCAAAGAAAGATCTTCATCCTTGAAGATTTCCATTTCAGAAAGGATTCGCAAAGTACTTAATTCCTTTTTGTTTATCGAATCTATCTGATGCGAAATATCCTGAGCAACTGCTGTTAACTGTTCATTAACACTTTTTGTTAGAGCTCTTGACGATTGCCTATAAGACATAAATGCTATAGCCAAAATTGCACAAATAACGACAGAAAGAATCAAAATCATTAATTTTCCTGTCAATGTCAACCTAAAACCTTTTGACTGTTTCATATTTACCCCTATTTTACTTTACAGCGAAAGTTAATTAAAAGATCAAAATTAGAGTGTTCTACTTACGTGAACAAATTGTAATCATATCAGAAGTTGAGAATAAATTCATAAACCTCAGTTTAAAAGTATCATCAATAATACTACTTCTAAAGTGATGATAAGTCAAATGATAAAACTCCGCTTTTTTATATTTATTCAAAAATAGGGGATATTCCTTAATACAGGGGATAAAAGGTGTGTCCCTGGCTCGTGCTGAATACTAAAATACCAATGAATGTTTTGTTTGCACGAGCCGCGAGTTTTTTGACGCTACGCTAAAACTCGAAAAAACAAGGTCTTTTAGCAAAGTGCAGTTAGTCAGTCGCCTTCCGCCACTCCGCTATCGCTTCGGTCTTTCAGACCCGCCAGAGGCGGTGGCTCCACGCTCGGTACGCTGCTTAAATTACAATCTGCACCAGACATTTCAAACTGGCGAAAATATTCAAGGTGTGTCCCTGGCTCGTGCTGAATACTTAAATACCAACGAATATTCAGTTTTCACGAGCCAGCTCTTGACAATAGTTTTATATAAAACTATTATTACTGAGAATTAATATTTTTAGCTTAGATTTCGCGTTTTCGATTTTAAACCGTGGCAAGGATTGTAAGGGCTGGCGAAGCCAGTTCCGAAGCGTAGCGAAGGAATGAAGGCGCTTTGACGCCGGAACCCTGAAAAGCCTGTTTTTTGCGAAGCAAAAAGCCACCCTAAATAAAAATTTCAAAACTCGACATTAAATCTTATAACTTCAATTATTTACGGAAAAAAACTATCGTCAGGATGCAAAACCAAGTTTGTAATACAGATGAAGTTTTCTTTTCCGGCAAAAAAAAGTGTTTTATAGGAGGTGTCTCCTGCGCAATCGTTAACGCGAAGTTTTTTTGAGGTGTGATAAAAACTCTGCCTGAGATGGCGTCAAAGTTTTTATCCAAAAGTTTGCGTTGCAAATTTCATTATTAACTGCACATTCTCATTATATTGCGAATGTGCGTAAAAAAGTCAAATCGTAAGTTGAAACTTTCTCATTGACTTTTTATAGGAGAAATTATGAAAAAAGTTTTTTTTAAGTTATTTGGTCTTGCATGCATTTTTAGCATTTTAAGTTTATCTGGTTGCAGCAAATCTTCTTCAAAAAAAGGAATTGCTGTTTTTGTTCCTGGAATTTGTGATGACAGTCCTGTTTATGCGATGCTTGTGCAGGGTGTACAAAATGCTGTAAACGATTTTAATCAAAAAAATAATGGAAATGTCGATCTTTTCATAATGGAAGCTGGCACAAATCAAGCAGAATGGTCTACAAAACTTACTGCCTTAGCTGCAGAACAGCGTTTTGATGTAATTATTTCTTCGAATCCTTCGCTACCCGATCTGGCTGTACCGATTTTGGAACAATTTCCTTCACAAAAATTTATTTTACTTGATGCCACACTTGAAGGAAATAAAAATATTCATACTGTTTGTTATAATCAATATGAACAATCTTATCTGACAGGTTATATCGGTTCGCTCATGTCTAAAACTCATAAAATGGGACTGATTGCAGCTCAAGAATATCCTGTTATGAATAATATTATCCTGCCATATTTTACAAAAGGTGCTCAAGATGCCTATGGTGATACTTCTGTTGATTTTAGAATTGTTGGTAACTGGTATGATGCCACAAAAGGTGCAGAATTAAGTGATGCTCTTTGCAAAAAAGGTGTTGATGTAATTCTTCCAATTTGTGGTGGTGCTGCTCAGGGTGTCATAAAATCAGCTGTTGATAACGGAATTTATATTACATGGTTTGATAATAACGGTTTTGAACGAGCTCCTGGCACTATCATTTCTAGTACGATGATGGAACAAGTGCAGATGGCTCAAAACGTTACACAGGAATTTCTGGAAGGAAAAACAAAATGGGGTCAAGCTGAAATGGTTGGAATCAAAGAAGGATTTGTGACTTTTGTTGAAGATGATCCAAATTATTTGAATACAGTGCCTTCTGAAATTCGGGAAAAAATGCACAATATAATAGAAGAAATTAAATCAGGAAAAAGAGAAATAAAGTAATTTTTTTTTAGGGTGGTTTTTAATTGCTGGAGCTTAAAAACATTTGTGTGGATTATTCTTACAAATCTGTTCTCAAAGGTGTGTCCCTTTTTTTTGAAAAAGGAAAGATTTATTCTTTGCTTGGCGAAAACGGAGCTGGAAAATCTACTTTGGCACATATAATTTGCGGAGATTTAAAACCAACCTGCGGAAAAATTTTTCTGGATAATAAAAAGATGATTTTTAAATCTCCATGTGCTGCAATTAAGAATGGAATTGTTTGTGTCCATCAAAGACCATTGCTTTCACAGGATATTTCAATAGAAGAAAATCTTTCCATCGGGCTTTCACGAAAGCAGTTTGATTATTTTTTAAATAACAAAAAACAGATTATGGAAAGATTTTTGAAAAAATTCAATCCAAAAGATAAAATTTCCACCCTAAATGATGATGAAAAATTTTTTGCTGCACTCACCGCCGCCCTTTTGAAAAATCCCAAAATTCTGATTCTGGATGAGCCGCCAGAAATTTCAAAAAAAATTCTTTATGATTTAGCAAAATCTGGAATCACGATTATCATTATTACGCATCATCTTGATCAGGCGTTGCAAAACAGTGAATTTATTATTCTGCTGAAAGATGGAAAAGTTCTGGAACAAACGGAATCTGAAAAAATCTCAAAAAAACAGATTGAGCAGAAACTTTTTGATATTGATACAGAAATTCCACAGCCTGATTTTATAAAAAACGAAGAAATATCTGAAAATTCTATTGTTCATGATTTTGGAAAAACTGGTTTTATTCCGGCTGACACAGTTTTTACTGCTTCTGATCCTGCTTTGAACATTCTGCAACTTGTTACAGCTTTTCATCCAAACGGAAAACAAAAAGATTTAATCAAAAAAGCACAAAAAATCCTTGATAAAGCTGATGTGAACATAAAACTGCATGAAAAAGCGAACTGCCTTTCTGGAGGAATGCGGCAAAGATTAGTTTTGGAACGCGAACTGGCTGAAAATCCCCAAAAATTGTATTTATTTAATGCTACTCACGGTTTGGATGTCGAAGCAACTCAAAAACTTTATGCAAAATTAGAAAAACTGTGGCAAAATGGCACTGAAATCATTTTTTGCCGATAACTAAAATGGAGTTTTTTTTATGAATGTATATTATTTTGGTTCAGCTTTAAATCTTTCTTCTATATATATGTTTGCCGGAGCTGGTGCTGCGATTTCTCTAAAATCTGGAAAACTAAATCTTGGGGGCGAAGGTCAGATTTATTGCGGCGGTTTTATGTGCGCTGTCCTCCTCAATTTTTTTTCACGGTTTTTAAATGATTCGAATTCAATATCTGTTTTTTTATCTATATTTTTTGTTTTAATTTCGTTAGCTTTGTCTTTTTGCATCAGCGGATTACAGACATTATTCTGCACTTTTTTGCAAATCAAAAAAAATGCGGATTATCTTTTTACAACTTACATTTTATCTGCTGCGACAATTCCATTTATTGACGGATTAATTGCAGGTCCAGCTAGAAGTAAAACTGACAATCTTTTGGCAACACCTTTTATTAACAAATCATTTAGATTTTCTCAAATTATGCCTCCTTCTGCCTTGAATTTGTCTTTTTTTGCAGCAATTTTTGTTTTATGCTTTTTTTTCGTTTTGATTTATCGAACTGCTTATGGCAGAAAACTTTGCATTTCAGGGATTTCACAGAAATTTTCAAATTTTGCTGGATATGATATTCCAAAACTTTCTTACAGTTCATCATTCATTTCTGGCGGAATGCATGGTTTAGCAGGTGCATGTGCTGTCTGCGGAACTTATTTTGCCTGTCACAACGGATTTTATGCAGGAATGGGATGGAATGCATTTTCTGCATCACTTTTGGCTATGTCTAATCCACTTTTGATTATTCCATCTTCAATATTTATGGGATTTTTGACAACTTATTCCAATAAATTCGCAATGTATAATAATTTTGGGTTTGACATGACTTCTTTGCTGCAGGGAGTGATTATTCTGATAATCTCTTTTATAACACCAAAGAAGAGGAATTAGTTTTGCATGAAAAAAAATCTGCGCCGCCGCTAACGCGGGTTTTTTTATAGGGAGTGTGATAAAAATTACGTCCGTGTAATTTTTATCACTCAAGTTTATTGCGTGCGTTGCACTTCATAAACTTGGTTTCTCGCCATCCATGGCTCGCCGCTAACGCAGGGGTTTATAGGGAGTATTTATGTTAAATATAATTTCGTTTTGCTGTCCGCTTGTTTTGTGTTCACTTGGAGCACTGTTTTCGGAATTTACTGGAACTTTGGCTCTTTTTTTGGATGGAATGGTTAATTTTGCAGCTTTTTTGTTTTTTCTTTTTTTTTCAATAACAAAATCGTTTTGTCTGAGTTTTATTTTTACAATTTTCACTTCGATTTTACTGACAGCTGTTTTTTCATGGACAATTGAAAAGTTCAAGGCAAACAAATTCATCGCTGCAATCGGAATGAATCTTCTTTTTTCTGCATTGCCATCAGTTCTTTCTTCTATTTTTTTCAAAACAAGAGGAATTTTAACTTCATCTGAATTTCAGACACTTATTTCCCCACTTTTTTCAAACATTTTTTCCATTATAATCACGGTGATTTTTATTTGTACTGGTATTTTATTTTTGCAAAAAACGAGAACAGGTCTTTATATACGCATTTGTGCAAAAGATTCCGATGTGCTTCTTTCAAAAGGGGTCAATCCTTCAATTCCAAAAATGACAGGCTGGGCACTTGCTTCGCTCTACGGAAGTCTTGGCGGAATTCTTTTGATTTTAAGAATATGTTCTTTTGTGCCGAATATTTCAAGCTCAAGAGGTTGGCTTGCTCTCGCAGCAGTTTTTTTGGGAAAGAAAAAGCCGTTAAAAATCATACTTTGCGTTGTAATATTTTGTATTGCTGAAATTCTTGCAGCTTACATACAAAATTTTATTCCACAAATTCCGACTTCGGTTCTTATTTCATTCCCATATCTTGTGATTTTATGCCTTGTACTCTTCAACTGAATCTAAATCAAAATCAATTTCTGAAGATTTTTCTGAAACTACAGTATCATTTGTGGAATTCAAAAAATCCTGAACAATTTCAAAATCCTGGAGTTCTTCTGAAACAGCATTTGTAATCAGATTTTCCTCATCAACTTTATCTACCGCTTCTTCCACTTCTTTTTTTGTTTTAAATTCTTCAAGGACATTTTCAAGTTCTGTCATATTTTTATAACTTTCTTTACTTGAAAGGCTCACATCTTTCATGCGCGAAACAATATCGTTCGTTCCTTTTTTCATCTGTTTGATTGAAACAGTTGTCTGAACGAACAAATCATTCATGATGGAAACTTCGTTTGAAACAATATTCTGCTGCTGAGAAATTTCTGTACAGTAAGAATTGATTTTATCAGCAGCTTCTGCAGTTTCTTGAGTTTTATCTTTAATATTGTGCATTTGATTATCGATGCGACCAATTTCAGCAGTAATCTGCCGCAACGAATCGATAATTTTACCAGACTGAGTGCTTACTTTTGCAAACGCATCCGACGCATCTTTACTAGAATCATTTGCAAGCGAAACAGCATTTACAATATTCTGGACAACTTCCGAAATGCGCACCGAGTTTGATTGAGTAGCTTCGGCAAGAGAGCGGATTTCTGCAGCAACTACTCCAAATCCTTTTCCAGCTTCACCAGCATGCGCAGATTCAATTGCTGCATTCATAGCAAGAAGATTTGTTTTATTTGCAACAGAATTGATTATTGTAACGACATTTTTTACTTCATCAAGTTTGTTGTTAATATCATTTAAAAGATTTTTTGTAGCTGAAATTTTCTGGTCACCATCTTTTACAAAATCATTCATTTCCATAGCACTTTGTGTTCGTTTTCGTGACATGTCATTTATGTGTTCCAGAGTTCCAACAATTTCATTTACCGCTGTATTACTTTCGCCTAAAGCTGCAGTTTGAGTTTGACTGTTGTCCACAAGAATTGAAATGTGATTATTCATTTCTTTTATTGCGTCCATTGCTTTTGTTACAACAGTGTTGATTGTTTCAAACTCTTTATTTATTGTGTCCAGCCGTTCATCAATCTGACTTGTAGCTGCAGCCGTACTGTTTGCAGAATCATTAATCTGATAGCCGGAAGAAATTGCCTTTGAAGCAGTCGTTTTAACAATCACAAAGAAATCATTTATTTGAGAAATCATATCATTTAAATTTGACATCAGAGAATAAACTTCGGAACTTCCAGCCGGTTTCAATTCCACAGAAAAATCTTTTTTTGACAAAGTTGATGTTGCATCTTTAATTGTAATAATCCGTTTAGCTTCTCTAGTTGTAACAATCAGGATAAGAACAGCAAGGAGCACACAGGAAGCAAAAGCAAGAAAAATAGAAAGGAAAGCAACTTTTTTGTATTCTTTATCAAAAAGATTCTGCATCTGAAAAGAAGACTGCGAGTTTACTTTAAGCAAAGAATTTCTAGAACGATTGATTCCTTCAACTTGTTCGTGGGCCTTTTCTACTAAATCATAAAGTTTAGAATAATTTTCGTTATCAGGATTTGCCTTATATGAGTCACGAATTCCACTTGAATTTATGCTGCTTTCTTCTGAAACTGAAAGTGAAATTGCCGAAATCTGGGCAAAAATATCAGCCAAAGGTTCAAAACGGTCTTTTAACAATGACCACAAAGTTCCCAAAGATTCAACATTTTCTTTTAATTCATCAGGAAAAGAATTTGTAATAGAAGCTGAAAGAAGAAAATTGAAATTTTCATCTAGATTTGAAACTTTACTGTTCCAATCACGTTCTGATGATCTTGTAGGGAACTGTCTGTAATCCATATCATCAAGATAAGTAATTATTTCATTTAAATCTGACGAAACTTTTGCCTGCTTTACCTGATACTCTCGCATTTGAATCATCTTGTTCAAACCAGTAAATGAACTAATCGTCAGAAAAGCAACCTGTAAAACAGTCAGTGCAACAATCATTGAAAATTTCGAATTCAGTTTCATTTTTTTGAGTCCTATGAAAAATAAATCATTAAAATGCCAGTTTTATTCCACAAAACAGTTATAATGGAAAGAAACAAGACAAACCTGAGCTTTTATATAAGAAGTTTTCCCTATGATTTATTATCAACCGAAATCAAAAAAAAATCAATGTAAAAAAATATAAATAAATTGTAATTTTGAATTATTTTCCAACATAAACATGAAAGAAAATAAAAGTTATTAAAATACACCCAATGTTACTAAAAGAGTTAATGAACTCAAAACAATACTAACCAGAGTAGTTACAACTCCACCAACCTGATTAAAATAATAAATGAATGAATTTGTCTTTGCTTCAATCATTGCTTCTGGCGGAACTACAGTTTTTTTGCTAAAATGCTTTCCATTGACATCAGTTAGTCTTACTGCATCACCAGAATTCTGAGATTTTATAAAACCACCTGCCAAACCAACATAATATTCATAAGTTCTGTCAGGAATATATGGATATCGGCCTGGATTATTAACAGCTCCACTGACAGTAACGAAGAACTGTTTAAATGGAACTAAAAGTGTATCACCATTTTCTACAGTTAATTCACTATAATATGAACTATCATAAAGGATTTTTTCCAAATCAATAGAAATAATCTCTTGACCACGTTTTATATAAGCATTTTTCAAATCAGAAACTGAAGTAAAAATATTCCTATGATTTCTAACGAAAAAGGCATAATTCATAGCATAATCAAAATTCAAAGATAATTTATTTGATGAAAGTAATTCTGTTCCAGATTCATTTGTATCACTAAGAACGGCACCTTCGACAAAAACTACAGGTTTTAAGTTTTTAAATGACATAACATTAACACTATCGTAACATTGCATATTGAAACCAGTTAATGTTTCATCTTCCAAACTCTTTGCATTCAAATAAAGCATCTGACCAGAAACTGAATCATCACTTTTTACTCGGAAAATTTCGATTCGTGATAAATCAGCAAACTCTGTAAGGCCGTTGCCGTACTTTTCAACTAATTCCTTTAAGTTTTCACCTGGTAATAATTCATAAGTTCCAGGGCGTTCTACCTCGCCACTTATGCTTACTTTTCTTTCCATGCGCTGTACTATGATTGTTTCGCCAGACCTGATATAAGGATTCTGCGTCAAATCTCCATTCCTTGAAGCTTCAAACAAATCATATACACTTTCTGTTCCTTCTACTGTCCTTACTATTACATTCCTTGTCGATGAATATGGGGTCAAATTGTCTCCTATTATCGCAGACAATCTTCTAAGCGGCCATGCATTCTCTTCTACTACTTTATTTACTTCACCTGTTATCAATACTTTCTGCAAGTGCTGCTGATACGGTATTACAAGCCTATCATTTGCCATTACTGTCTTGTCACTCATCAACTCAGCATCATACAATATATGTTCTATATCTAGCGAAATTCTTTCTCCGTTCCTTTCTATATACGCATTCTTCAAATCCGAATACGAATTAAACATGCTGCTTATCCTTCTTATAAGCGTTGCATAGTTTTCTCCAGTATAAAATCTTACGTATGTCTTATAACTTGTATCAAGCGGTGTTACAGAATTTTTTTGTGCTGTTTCAGCACTGTCTTCTCCTGCCTTTGGATTCGCTATTATTCCCTCTACTATAATCGTCGGCATCAATGTCTTTAAACTTGTTACCTCTACACTATCTCCATTATTCAATTTATAGTTCTGTGTTATCGCACTTTCATCTATATATATCTTGTCTCCAGATTTCGTTTCACTTCCTATTTGTCTTACTAACCCTATCTTTTCTGTGTTCGCAAACTCTGTAAGGCCGTTGCCGTACTTTTCAACTAATTCCTTTAAGTTTTCACCTGGTAATAATTCATAAGTTCCAGGGCGTTCTACCTCGCCACTTATGCTTACTTTTCTTTCCATGCGCTGTACTATGATTGTTTCGCCAGACCTGATATAAGGATTCTGCGTCAAATCTCCATTCCTTGAAGCTTCAAACAAATCATATACACTTTCTGTTCCTTCTACTGTCCTTACTATTACATTCCTTGTCGATGAATATGGGGTCAAATTGTCTCCTATTATCGCAGACAATCTTCTAAGCGGCCATGCATTCTCTTCTACTACTTTATTTACTTCACCTGTTATCAATACTTTCTGCAAGTGCTGCTGATACGGTATTACAAGCCTATCATTTGCCATTACTGTCTTGTCACTCATCAACTCCGCATCATACAATATATGTTCTATATCCAGCGAGATTTTTTCTCCGTTCCTTTCTATGTATGCATTCTTCAAATCCGAATACGAATTGAACATTCCGCTTATCCTTCTTATAAGCGTTGCATAGTTTTCTCCTGTGTAAAACCTTACGTATGTCTTATAACTAGTATCCAGCGGTGCTGCTGAACCTTTTTTCGCTGTTTCTGCACTGTCTTCCTCTGACTTCGGATTCGCTATTATTCCTTCAACTATAATTGTCGGCATCAGTGTCTTCAAACTTGTTACCTCTACACTGTCTCCGTTATTCAATTTATAGTTCTGCGTTATCGCACTTTCATCTATATATATCTTGTCTCCAGATTTCGTTTCACTTCCTATTTGTCTTACTAACCCTATCTTTTCTGTGTTCGCAAACTCTGTAAGGCCGTTGCCGTACTTTTCAACTAATTCCTTTAAGTTTTCAC
>CAMEET010000065.1 GCA_945915085.1 uncultured Treponema sp.
CGAAGCAAAAAGCCACCCTAAAAATAAAAATTCAAAACTCGACATTTGTCCTATTTATTTTTTATAGGCATTATCTTTGAACGCGACCTGAACCATCTCCGCCAGCTAGCGTCTGAACTTCTGCCACTGAAACCATATTAAAGTCACCTTCAATTGAATGTTTAAGACAGCTTGCAGCAACTGCAAATTCGATTGTTGACTGATTATCAAATTCATTTGTGCAGGCATAAATCAAACCACCGCCAAAACTATCACCTCCGCCAACTCTGTCAACAATGTGCATTTTGTATTCTTTTGAAAAATAACTTTCGCCAGTTTTTCCATCATAAAGCATTCCTGCCCAAAGATTATCATTTGCAGAAATTGATGTACGAAGAGTAATTGCAACTTTTTTGAATCCAAAGCGTTCTGTAAGTTTTTTTGCAACTTCTTTATATCCATCTTTGTTGAGTTTTCCGCTTGTAACATCAGTAGCTTCAGATTTGATTCCAAACACGTCATTTGCATCTTCTTCGTTTGAAATGCAGACATCAACATATTTGCAAAGCTCGCCCATTACCTGACCAGCTTTTTCTTTTGTCCAAAGTTTTTTTCGATAGTTTAAATCACAGGAAACTGTAATTCCTTTTTCATGAGCTTTTTTGCATGCTTCCAGACAGATTTCAGCAACATTATCACCTAATGCAGGAGTAATTCCTGTAAAATGAAACCAGCTTGCACCTTCAAAAATTTTATCCCAGTCAAAATCATCTTTTGATGCCAATGCAATTGACGAACCTGCCCTATCGTAAATTACTTTTGATGGTCTCTGACTAGCTCCTTTTTCAAGATAATAAATACCAACACGAGGACCACCACGAGTAATAAAACTAGTATCAACACCATAACGACGCAAACTGTTTACAGCAGCCTGACCAATTTCATGAGCTGGCAGTTTTGTAACAAAAGCTGTATCTAAACCATAATTTGCAAGCGAAACAGAAACATTTGCTTCACCACCACCAAAAGTTGCACCATAATTTTCAGCCTGTACAAAACGGTAATAACCTTCTGGAGCAAGCCGAAGCATAATTTCACCAAAAGTAATAATTTTTCCCATATATAACTCCAATTAATAATAAATTTTGCAACGCAAATTTGAAAACAAAAATTTTAACACTATTACAGGTAAAACTTTTGCAACAAATACATTTTATCCTCTGATTTCTTTTACGATTTGAGAAGCTTCTTTTGTAAGTTTCTCGATTTCTGCAAAATTGCCGCTATTGATTAAATCACCTTTTACCATCCAGCTGCCACCACAAGCAAGAATTTTATCGCACTGTAAATATTCACGAACATTCTGTGGATTTATTCCACCTGTCGGCATAAATTTCATTTTTGTATATGGAGCAGCCATTGCTTTTATCATTTTTAATCCGCCGGCATTTTCTGCAGGGAAGAATTTTACAACGTCAAGTCCAAATCCCAAAGCCATTTCAAGTTCTGTTGGAGTCATAATTCCAGGTGTAATCGGATATTCTTTTTTTAAACAATATTCTACGACTTTTGGATTAAAACCAGGACTTACTATGAATTTTGCACCTGCATCAACGGCACGGTCAACCTGTTCTGTTGTCAAAACTGTACCAGCACCCACAAACATCTGAGGAAAGTTTTTAGAAATTTCTGCAATACTTTGCTGTGCGGCATCTGTTCTAAAAGTTACTTCAGCACAAGGTAATCCGCCGTTTATTAAAGATTGAGCCAAAGGAACTGCATCTTTTACTTCATTTAATACAACAACAGGAACAATTCCCGTTTGTCCGATTTTTTTTAAAACCTCATTCATTTATTTCTCCAATAAAAAGTCAATGAGGAAGTTTCAACTTCCGATTTGACTTTTTTACGCACATTCGCAATGTAATGAGAATGTGCAGTTAATAATGAAGTTTGCAACGCAAACTTTTGGATAAAAACTCTGACGCCAGCTCAGGCAGAGTTTTTATCACACCTCCAATAAAAAGTTTTTTTTCATTTAAAAACTGACAAAACTGCATGCATTGTTGTAGCTTATATCCATCATCATTTTGCCAAGCTGCTCAATATCGTCAGGATACTCGCCGTTTTCAACAAGATTTCCAACAAAATTACAAAGAATTCGTCTAAAATATTCGTGACGCGGAAACGAAAGAAAACTTCTTGAATCAGTGAGCATTCCAATGAATTTTCCAAGAACTTGAGTGCGTGCATAAACTCGCAGCTGCTGTTCAATTCCGTCTTTATGGTCATTAAACCACCATGCAGGACCGAAAATGCAGTTTCTAAAATTTGCAGCCATAGTTGCCAAAGTTTCATTATCCTTTGGATTCAGATTATAAAGAATCACTTTTGGTTCATTTCCCATTCGGGCACTCTGTGAATATATCTGATTCAAAACTGCACCCAACTGAGAAGCAAAATTAAAATCTGCCAGACTGTCCTCACCGATATTTTTTCCTGCCGCCTGAAGCATCGCCAGATTATTATCACGCAAAGCTCCAATATGAATCTGCATTACAAATCCTTTTTGTGCGTACATTTTTCCAAGTTCCACAAGGACATAACCTTTATATTTTGCAATTTCTTCAGATGAAAGTTTTTTGCCTATCCATGCTTTTTCAAAAATGTAATTCACATCATCATAAGAAGCAGGCAGATAAAAATCACATTCCAAAGAATGATCGCTTACCAAAGAGCCGCAGGATTTAAAATAATCCATCCTTTCGCCTAAAGTCTCCAACATGGAATTTAAATCTTTGATTTTTTTGCCTGTAATTTCCTGAAGATTTGAAATATAGTCTGCAAAAGCTGGATTTTCAGCATTCAAAACCAAATCAGGTCTGAACGAAGGTAAAACTTTTACATTTTTCCAGTCCTGTGCCAATTTTTTATGGTATTCCAGATTATCAAGAGGATCGTCTGTTGTGCAAAGAACTTTTACATTCTGCATTTCGAGTAATCCGCGTGGGAAAAAATCTTTTTTTGCTAAAAGTTCATTACATTTATCCCAAACTTCTTTTGCATTTTTTGAAGTCAAAGGTTCTGTAATGCCAAAATAACGCTGCAATTCCAAATGACTCCAATGATAAAGCGGATTTCCTATGCTATTTTGTAAAGTATCAACAAAAGCAAGATATCTTTTATAATCATAATCAGTTGAAAGATTTTGTTTCAAACTGCCGTCTGGATTCAGATGACCTGTAATCAAATTTTCATCAACACCGTTTGAACGCATTGCACGCCATTTGTAATGGTCATGATCAAGCCATGCATTTGCAAGATTTCCAAGAGATTTATTTTCATACATCTCCTGAGCACTCAAATGATTATGAAAATCATAAATAGGCATTTTTTTTGCATAATCGTGAAATAGTGTTTGTGCCGTTTCTGTCTGCAAAAGAAAATTTTCATTTAAAAACTGTTTCATAATCTATTCTCTTTTTTGTAGTTTTATAATAACCTTACCCAATCACTTCTTGTAAAGTTTTTCTGACTGCCCCACAAGATGCAGTCATTTTTTCAAAGTATGATTCTACTTTTGGTGCAAGCCCTACTTCATATAAATCAACTCCAAAAATCTCTTTTCGTCTGAGCAAAGATTCAACAGTATTATGAACATCAAATTCTTTAGAAAGTTCCACCTTTTCAACATATTTACATACATCAGATAAAAGTGGATCTGGGCTGAGCTCAAATTTATTTCCTTCATCATCAATTGCCATAAGATAACGAAGCCATCCAGCAAAAATGAACGGAATCACTTCCAAATCAGCAACGTTCAAATCACTTCTTTTCTGATAAGCTTTGATTGTTTCACCAAAACGGATGCTCAATTTCTGAGAAGTATCGCAGGCAATTCGCTGTGGTGTGTCAGGCATAAATGGATTAGGGATTCGTTTCTGCACTACTTCATCAATAAATGATTTTGGAGAAAGAATTTTTGGATCAACTACAACTGGAAGTCCTTCTTTATAACCCAAAATGTTCACAAGTTTTACAAGATCGTCATCACGCATTTCATCTGCAATCAAAGTGAAGCCAAGAAGATTTCCAAAAATTGCAAGAGCTGTGTGAAGTGGATTCAAACAGGTGCAGACTTTCATTTTTTCAACTTTGTCTACAGTTTCCCGGTCAGTAAAATAAAGTCCTGCTTTTTCAAGTTCAGGTCTGCCGTTCGGGAAATTATCTTCGATAACTAGATATTGACACTCTTCTGCGTTTACAAAAGGGGCAACATAAGTATTTTTGCTAGTGATTACAGGTTCGAGTTCCTCAATTCCATCATCTTTCAGGATTTTTTCAATTTTTGCATCTGGACGCGGTGTGATTTTATCAATCATTGTCCAAGGGAATGACACTTTTGAAGGATTGTTCACATAATCAGCAAAACCATGTTTACAAACACCACGATTTTCCCATTCTTTTGCAAATTCATTTACAGCAGCGTAAAGTTTATCACCATTGTGAGAACAGTTATCCATGCTGACCATAGCAACCGGCAATTCTCCGTTCACAAAACGTTCATGAAGACAAGTTACAACTTTTCCGATATAACTTTTTGGCAAGACAGGTCCGTTTGCAAAATCATCTTCAACACCAGGCATAAAATCGCCGTTTGCTTTTTTCAAAAGATAACCTTTTTCTGTGATTGTAAAAGTTGCCATCTGAAGCGAAGGTTTTCTAAAGATTTCCAGCAATCTTCCCCAATCTTTTTGATTTTCGCTGTCTGCAGTCAAAGCTTCCATAATAGAAGCAACAACTGTTTTTTCAACGCTGCCATTTCCTTTGAGTGTGACCAAAGCTCCGATATTATCATGAGGACGATACATTTTTTCGATAATTTCATAATCATATCCTTCTGCAACAACAAGTCCCTGATCAATCACTTTATCATTCAGCAGATTCTGAACTACATTTGCCTGAAAAGCACGGAAAATATTTCCGGCACCAAAATGAATCCAGAAAGGATTCTCGTATGTATTTTTCTGAACTTTATCAAAATCAAATTCTGGAAGTGAATATTCTTTTGATTTCCATTCTGCAGATTTTAAGCCTTCTTTAGTTAATTTCATATCTGTCATTTACCTTGTCCGTTTTTGAGTGATTCGGACATCACTATTTAATCACAATTTAAATGTAATTATTCAGATTTTAGCGATAAATTTTTACGTTGCTTCTGTCGAAAGATTTTTCGCATGCTTCCCATAATCCGTTCAAATAAGCAGCACCTAAAGCTCTGTCATAAAGACCATAACCAGGCATTGCTTTTTCACCCCAAATCATGCGGCCATGATCAGGACGAATCACACCATCAAAACCAGTTTCATACAAAGTTTTTACGATTTTGAACATATCAAAAGTACCAGTGCTTGAAAGATGAGCAGATTCCTGGAAATCCTGTACAGGATCATCAATAGCAGTATTAAATTTCAAGTTTCTGATATGAGCAAAGTGGATACGACCTTTTGCAGCTTTAATCATTTCACACAAATCATTTTTTCTGTTTGTACCGTAAGAACCAGTACAGAAAGTAAGACCGTTATGAGGATTTGGCACTTCGTTTAAAAGGCGAACTACATTTTCCTGACAGGTTATTATTCTAGGAAGCCCAAAAACAGGCCATGCAGGATCATCTGGATGAATTGCCATATCAATATTATATTTATCACAAACTGGCATAATAGCTTCGAGAAAATATTTTAAATTCTGGAAAAGTTTTTCAGAATCAATATCTTTGTAAAGAGCAAAAAGTTCTTTTACTTTGGCCATGCGTTCAGGTTCCCAACCAGGCAAAATAAATCCATTTGAATCCTTATCAATAGAACCAAACATTTCCTCAGGTTTGATAGAATCAACAACAGTTGAATTATAAGCCAAAACAGTAGAACCATCTTCACAAACACGAGCAAGTTCAGATCTTGTCCAGTCAAAAACAGGCATAAAGTTGTAACAAACCATGTGAATGTCTTCCTGACCAAGTCGTTCCAAAGTTTTTATATAATTATCAATATATTCATCGCGACGACCGCCGCCAATTTTAATGTCATCATGAATATTTACTGATTCAATTCCAGCAATTTTTAAACCGGCATCAGAAACTTCTTTTTTGATTTTTCTGATTGCTTCCAATTCCCATGCATCACCTGGAACAGAATCATACAAAGTAGTGATTACACCATGTACACCAGGAACCTGTCTGATCTGCTGCAAAGTTACAGAATCAAAACCAGTACCATACCATCTCAAAGTCATTTCCATATCAATTACCCCTTAAAAAAAGCTTCTTATGCCCATTTTTTAGTTTGCTGCACGATTAAAACTTTCCGCGCAACCAGTCAGCCTAGAAAAGGAAAAATAGTTTTTTTCTACTGACATTATAATTATATCACTGTGATAAAAAAACTGCAACTAAAATACTTGTATACTAGTATATTTTTATGATTTTTTTTGATGTTGTGTGGGTTATTTTTTGTGAGGCAACGGACGGCGGCTCGTGAAAACTATATTTTACGATTTTGGGCATGTTATAACTCATAATGAGGAGTGGAGAGAAAAAATTACAAAAACTCGCAGCTCTTTCACACAAAATTCATATTGGTGTGAGAAATCTCCGCACGAGCATACACGAGCCATCATTGCTTCACTATTTTATAATCAAATTCGGCAAATGCTACATAATCGGCTGCTTCAAATCTCCATCTGGAAATCTGTTCTATAATCTCTGACTTAACAATTTCTGTAAGAATAGAAGCCGGCGTGATTTGTATTTCATTTTGAGGAACGTTTCCGCTCTCCACAACTTTAAAACGGATTTTTACTGTTCTAGATCCGTCAATAGTTGCTGCCGCATTTTGTGAAAGATTTATTACTGGTTGAGCTGGTTCCAACAAAGCTCTTGTATTTCCATTTGACATTTTCAGTTTTACATGACCGTTCTGATCAGCTTCTGTCTGAACTTCGGTATGTCCGCTTATTCCGTTTTCCGTTTTTCCTGTAAAGCTTGTATTCGAAATTTTTGCAAGCGCACTTGCTGTAGAACTTGTTGTTTTTTGAGAGGCTGCATTTTTTTCTTTTTGAACACTTTCGCTTTTCATAGAAGAAACATTTTGTTCAGCGGCAACACCAGCTTCACCAGAAAAAGATGATTGTTGAGTTTTTACAAGATTTTTTTGTGGTTGAGTCTGCACATAATCTTGATTATCCTCTTCCTGCATATCATCTTCGAACATATCCCAATCAAATTCCTTCTTTTTCTTTTTCGAAGTCATTTGTTCTGCCATAAGTTCTTCTACTGATTTTGCATATTCAACAGGTTCAGTGTTTGGAACTGGCTCAGTTTTTTGAACTGGTTTTGGTTCTGTTTTTCTAGGAACAGTATTTTGATTTTCCTTTTTTACAGCACTTTCTTTTGGTGCAGTTTTTGGTTCAGATTTTGGTTTTGCAGGCTTTGTTTCTGCCTGAGTTTTTGGTATATCCTTTACAATCGGCTCAGATTTTGCTGGAGTTTCAGGCACTTTTGATACAGTTTCTGTTATTTGAGGTTTTTCAATTTTTGGAGTTTTATTTTGAACTGGTTGTACAGCTTCTTCTTTTTTTGGATTTTCCAGCAGTTTTTGAGATTCTTCTTGAGTTTCAGATTTTTCCTCTTTTTTGGCAGCAGTTTTTTGTGTTGTAAATTCCTGCGACAATACTATCTGAATTTCTTTAAACTTTGGCTTTTGAGGTTTTGGCTTTATTACAATCATGCAGATAAAAAAAATCAACCAGAAAAATGATGTTCCTATCAAAGCCAATATGTTGCTTGTATTTTGAGGAGAACTGTCTTGTCCAAAAAGCGGTATTTTTTTAAATTTCATTATTCAGTTTTTGTCCTTAAATTTATGACAGAATAACCATTTTCACGGATTATATCAAAGATTTTTACTATAGTTCCGTTTGTAACTTCATCATCAGCCTGCAAAGAAACAGGAAATTCTTCTTTTTTTGTATCTTTCGTATCAAAATTTCGAAGCTGCTCTCCCAAAGTTTCCATGCTCACTTCTATATCATTAAAAAACATGACACCATTTTTTTCAGCATAAATCGTAATTCCCTGAACAGATGTACCTTCAGCAGTTCTGCTTTGAGGAAGATTCAGTTTAATTCCAGGAACAACTGCAAAAGTTGTAGAAACCAAAAAGAAAACGATGAGCTGAAAAACAATGTCAATCATTGGTGTCATATCGACATTTGAATTTATTCTGTTTCGTCGTGATTTTAAACGCATTTTTCCACCTGAAAATTATCTGACTCTGCCAGAAAGTTTGAGCAAAACTTCTGTAACTCTTGATTCCATTTCCACAATTCTGCGATTCACGCGTGAAACAAAAAAATTGTGAAAAATAACTGATGGAATTGAAACGCAAAGTCCTGCAACAGTAGTTGTCAAAGCTTCGGCAATTGCACCAGCCAAAAGTGTTGGATCTCCCATCGTTCCGCCTGCACCAAGCACACCGAATGCTTTAATATTACCAGTAACAGTTCCCAAAAGTCCAAGTAAAGTTGAAATATTCGCAATAGTTCCTAAAGGAGTCAGCAAATGTTCATATTTTGGAACAACATAATCCATTTGAGCTTCCACAGTCTCCCGCAAATCTTTTTCTTCATAACGGCGACAGTCAATTGCTTTTTTTAGAACCTGAGAAAGTGGTGTATCAGCCTGTGTACATGCCACCGCTGCAGCATCAAAATTTCCAGCCATAAACGAATTATTTAAATCCGTCATCAATGCATCATCACGTTTTTTTGTGTTGATAAAATAAATACATCTTTCAATAATAATAAAGGTAGCAATAATTCCACAGACAATAATTGGAATCATAAAAAATCCACCAGCTTTCAAACTCTGTAACATATTTATATCATGCCTCCATTTTTTTTAAGATTTAATATATTTTATTCTAGAAGAAGAATTTCAGCAGAAATGTTGCTGTTCCTCCCCTTCCATAATAATCTCCACAATAAATCCTTGGCTCAGCCTTTACAAGTTTAACAATATCCTGCAAAGAAACAACTGCTCGCACAGCAGAAGTCAATTTTACAAAACCTTCAAAATTCACAAACGAATCAATATACTCAAATTCAAGCGGCTGGATAAACTGCAATCCAGCACCCCATTTTGAATTTTCACTTTGGAAATTTAAATTTACAAAGATTTGATGAGTATTTTCCAAAACTGGCACATCTATCCAGTTCGATTTCCATCCTCCAGTCACTGAAAAAATCTTATAATGATAAGAAAGTTCAATATTTGAAGTAAACTGAGTTATATTCTGGCAGACAAATCCATAAAGCCCATTATTCATATGATTTTTATCATACATTGGCTGCCAGCCTCCATTCGAAAATGCAGTCGTTTTAAATTCAAAATCAGCACTTCCTGTAAATGATTCTTTCAATGGAATTGAAAAACCTGCTTTTCCATACCAGTTTGATGTTTCAAATGGCATCATATATATGGAAGAAAACTTGAAATTCTGCTCAAGTTCCGAAACTTTGTTTTCAAAAGATTCAAGTCCACCCTGTGCATAAATTCCAACTTTTCTGCTGGAAAAATAAACTGGAAACGAAGAACTTACACCAACAGAAAAAGGAACAAGAACATTTTGTTCACCAATTTTATTTCCGAAAATCAATCCTACACTTGAATCAACTGTCAATAAATCATTTTTCCAGTTTACTTTTGCAAGAATTTCGCCGCGGTTATTTGCATTACCATTAATAACTTTCTGAATTTCTTTTTCAAAGAAATATTCAGCCTGAATGGAAGTTTCAAATCCATAACCTGACCAATCAGCATAAATATTAGGGCTTAAACTCAGCACAGCTGCAGATGGAAATTTGAAATTAATCGTATCAGCATAACGATTATAAAAATCCATATCAAAATGCGCACCAAGAGTCACATTTTTTTGAAAATCATAAGAAAAATCAACATTTCCAAAATATTTATTCTGATTTAACTTGGAAATATTTGTTTCCTGATTTTGAAGTCCGTTCGAAAAATCATTATAACCGCCGCCAAAATCCCAATTGAAATTTTTCGAAGAATATTTTTTTTCTATGAACAGATTGACAGTCTGATCAGAAAAACCGTCTGTCAGATTTTTTCCAGAATATCCAACTGCTGAATCATAAGAAAAAAAGATTTTAAAAGGACTGTCGGTAGTTGTACGAAAAACGGAAAACTCACCAGTAAATAAAGTTGGAAATCCGCCGCCGATTTTGCCTTCTGCAAAAATATCTTTTTTATAATAATCCTCATCAGATTTTTTTTGAATTGAATTCGAAGAAACAGTTACTTCCGGTAAAAGTATTGATTCTTTTTCACTGTTTTGAGGAGTAACAATCACATTTTCAAAAGAAGGAAGTGCATCAGAACCTGCCGTAACACTTTCACCTGTAATCACAGTTGTCACTTCCGGCAATTCAATATTCTGTGCCGAAAGCGGAATCAAAAAGAGCATCGGAAATGTCCAGAAAACTGATTTTTTATATATTTTTTTCATATTTTCCTCACTGATTTGTTTTTTCAAAAAGTCTGTCAACACGCTGTGCCTGCCTTGAATCTGGATAAAGATTTTTCAGCATTTTTGAAACTTCCTCTGCGTCCGAGTGAAAATCTCCTGCCAGAAAAGCTTCGACTGCACTGTAAAGTGTAACTGCACTTTTTGCATCATCAAAAGTTCTATAAAATTGTGCCGCTTTCAAATAATTTTGCGCCGCATCATAAAAATTTTGATTCTTTCTTTGATAATCGGCAATAAATTCTGCATTTTCAGCAGCAAAAGTGATTTCATGGCTTTCTATTTGATTTTTTATGATTTCCAAAGCCAAATTATAAGCCTGCTGCTGGGTAGAAGGATTTTCTGCCAAAAGTTTTACAAGAGTCGAACCTGCAGTTCTTCCTTTCACAGTCGTATTTTTTCCAAGTTTTTCATATTCCGTCTGCTTTTCAACAACGCGTCTATCAGTTCCCTGCACTATTTTTTCCAATTCCAGAAGTTTTGTGCCAATTCCGTCATCAGCAGCCTGTTTTGGAAAGTTTTTTACAATATTTTTTGCTGTCTGTAAAGCCTGTGAAAAATTTTCTTTTTCATAATAAGCTGTCAGCAGATTAATGTTTGCACCATAACAATAAACACTTTGCGGATATTTTTGCAAAAGCGTCTGGTTGAAAATAATTGCTCTTTCCACCTGTGAAATCTTCAAAGCACAGTCACCGCCAAAATAAAGTGCCGCATCTACGAATTCACCTGAAGGAAATTCATAAATATAATCATTAAATTTATTGAAAGCAGAACTATATTCTTCGAAAGCATAAAAAAGTCCTGCATTTCTGTACAAAGCTTCCTGTGCAACTTTACTCTGAGAAAAATCACTGCACACTTTCTGATAATAAAAATCAGCTTTTTCAAGATTTTTTTGCAATTCAAATATTTTTGCACAAGTAAAAATCACTTTTGCCGTGAATTCAAAATCGGAATTTAAATCGTCTGGATTCTGCGAAAGTTCTGTGTAAGGCTGCAAAATATTCAGAGCATTTTCATAATCAGAATAATCTGTGAAAATTTCTGCACAGAATAAAACTGCACTTTGTTTTTCAGCATTATCTTTTGAATATTTGATGATTTTTTCAGCCTGAATTGCAGCATTTTTGAAATCAGAATTCTGCAATGAAGATTTTGCAGCATATTCGCAACTTTTTTTCAAGTAAGCAAGTTTATTTTTATCTTTTTCTTCAGAATGATATCTCACAAACGATGCATAAGCATTTTTGTACTCTTCAAGACAATATTCTGCATATCCTTTATAAAAAAATACAAGCGGATTAAAATCTTTTATTGTAGAATTTTCTTTTATATATGAAGAAAAATGATTTTTTGCAAGATTCCAGTTTTTCAAATTTATCTGACACAAACCGCGGATGTATTCGCTATCACTTCCCTGACTTAAAACCGCTTGATTATAAGATTCAACAAAATTTCCTGTCAAAAATAGTAGTTTTGAATATTCCAGTTTTCCTTTAGAATCAAGTTTTCCCTCAGAATCCAGAGAATTGAAAACCTGTTTCGCCTGAGAAAATTTTCCAAGACGGCACAAACTCGAAGCGTATAAAACACCTGTTTTGTCCGAGACTTTTTCATATTCGCCTTTCTCATAATATGAAGCAGAAAGATTATAAATGTCTTTTTCTGAAGGATTTGCAATCTTATCAAAAACGGATTCCATTTCATCCCATTTTTGCAGAAGAAATTTTGACAGAAGCAAAAGAGAATTCACAGAATCTTCAAAATTTTCTGGCAAAAAAAGATTTTCTGTTTGTGCTTTCTTATTTTGAAGCTGCATAGAAAGCTCTGTAAGAATTTTTTCTGCTTCCAAAGGATTTTTTTTATCATCTATTAAGATTTTTGCACGATAAAAACTCACAAGCGGATTTTTTTCTGAAACATTTGAAAAATATTCTTCCGCCTTTTTATAATTTTTTTTCTGAACTTCATCAATTCCAAGACGAATCCAGAATTCGTTGACAAGTTCATGATTATCTGAAAACTTTGAAGCTGCTTTTGAAAAAACTTCACCAGTATTCACACCGATATTTTTTTCAAAAGCAAGTGCATAAGCTTTTTTGAGTGCAACAACACAAATATTTCCTTCAGAATTATTCACCACTTCGCAATACAGATTGTAAGATTCCAAGTTTTTTTCAAGAAGACTTAAAGCATCTGCTTTAAAAATGCAAAGTAAAAGAAAAATATCATTTGGAATGGAATCCTTTTGATTATTAACTTTTTCAAACAATTCAACACTTTTTTGAGGATTATCAGTTTTGTTGTAAGAAATCATTATTTTTTGAAGGATTTCATAATAATCTTCGTTTGACGGACAACATTGCGGTGTCTGCAAAATGTATTCCATAAGCGGAATTGCATCATTGTATTTATCTAAATCATAAAAAATTTTTGCCGAATAAAACACACTTGGATTATAGAAATCCAGATTTTTTGAAGTCAAAGAAGAATTGCAGGCGTTGTAAAAAGAGTCCAGCGCTTTTTTCGGTTCTTTTTTTAAGTAAAAAGTTTTTCCGTAAAGATAATTGCAGTTTGAATAATCTTCCATCCCAAAATGCAATTGATTTTCTGCTTTGGCAAGTGAAACAAGTGCATCATCATAAAGCTGCATATTGATTTGAGATTCGGCTTTGAGCAAAAGTGATTTTTGCAAAAAAACAGAATCAGGATATTCTTCTTCCATTTGAGATACTTTTTCTACAGTTCCAGGAAAAAAATGATTTTTAAAAGCAAGGTTAATTTCGCTGAAAAGAGAAAGTTCCGTTGCAAAACAACTTAATAAAATAGAAAAAAACAAACAAGTTATAAGTAAATATTTTTTAGTCATAGTAGAAATTCCTCAATCATTATGCATTATTGCGGAAAAAATCTTTCAGTAGCCTTTACTCGTGTTAAATAAACAAAATTCTTTTCATTTTCAAGACAGAAATTTTCAAGCGACATTTCCCTTCC
>CAMEET010000066.1 GCA_945915085.1 uncultured Treponema sp.
TTCTAACATATTTTTGAAGTTTTGAAAATTCGGGAATTAATCAGTGGTTCCTTAATTATAAAGTATCAAAATAAATGACACTAAATACTACTAAAAATAACAAGTTATTTAAATATTATACAGGAATTGATGAAAAACACAATAAAAAAACTTGAATTGACATAAAAAATGACATATCATTATAAATGACAGTTTGATTATACCATTCAGTTCAAAAGAGGATTTTATGGATTTCAGCAGTAAATTAAATTTTTTGATGAACATCACGCAAACCTCAAATAAGGAACTTGCTAAAAGCATTTATGTAGATCCTTCTTTTATCAGTCATTTAAAATCTGGAAACAGAAAAAAGCCGCACAACTATCAGCATATCGTGAACATGGCTGAGTTTTTTGCAAAGAAAAGTCAGGCTGATTTTCAACGGAACGCTATTGCTGAAATGCTTGGAAAAGTTTCTGTCAGCACTTCTATGCCGAATCATATGCTTGCAAAATATCTGGAAAGCTGGCTTTTAAATGATGGTGACAGCACTGACATAATGGAAAATATTCTTGGAAACATCGATAAAGTTTCTGAAAATCCTGATTCCATCTATATAACTCATAATAATCAGATTAATTTACATCCGGATAAAAAATCAGAATTCTTTTTTGGTGACCAAGGGAGGCGTGAAGTAATTCAATTGATTTTTGAAAAACTGCTTTCGATGGAAAAACCTTGTGATGTTTTTATAACTTCTGATGATAATCTGGAATGGCTTTTGTATGATTATTCTCTTACAAAGAAAATTCAGGCGCAGCTTATTTCTGTTTTGGAAAAAGGTTTTACGTTTTATCAGATTATGCCTGCTATAAATTTTTTGCCGCAATATACTGATTCGCTTCAATTTTGGCTTCCGATGTACAGTACAGGGCGTGTGAAAGTTTTTTATTATCCCAGATTAAGGGATAATATTTACAGACGTTCAGTCTTTATCATTCCAAATGAAGCTGTAAGAGTTTCAAATTCCATAGGACTTGATAGTGAAAGTGATTTAACTTTGTTTTCTACCAGCAAAGAAGTTATAAATGCAACAACAAGACAGTTTAATCAAATGCTATCGTTGTGTAGACCTGCAATAAATGTTTTCAGAGCTTATGAAGAATCAAAAGACAGTTTTTTTGAATTTTTTACAAAAATGGGAAATCAAATCAGTCTTTCACGAGTTCTCCCGCCAACTTCAATTCCAAAGGAAATTTTTGAACAGATTTTGGAAAATAAAAATCTGGAAAATGGTTTTGTAGAAGAAATCAATTTTTTTCTAAATAAAATAGATTTTTTTGAAGATTATTTGAATGAACATAAAATTGTTTACATGGCAAAACTTCCAAATATTGATGATATAATAGAAGAAAAAGTTCCGATTGCATCACCCATAAAACTTTTTGAAGATTATCCCTGCTATACTGTAGAAACTTATGTGATGCATCTAAAAAGAATAATCTATTTTATGGAAAATTATGAAAATTTTTATTTTGTTCCTTATGATAAAACATGGGGAGATTATAATCTGACAGTCAATGAAGATGGACTTGCTTTTTTGTATAAGAACTCTGCCCCTAAACTTCTGCTTGAATTCCGTAGACCAGAATTGATTTTTGCATGTAATGAATATCTTTATCATATAGCAGAACAAACTGGTTATTCTGGCATTCACAAAACAAAAATTATTTACAGGTTGCAGGATATAATAAAAGAACTGTCAAGTGTAAAGGTAGGGAGGGGTATTATAAAAAGAAGAAATGATTTTTCTTTTTAAATGGAGAACGACGAAACTGTTTATAATTAATGCTTTTGGAAAAAAATTCCAAAAAAACAGTTTCAAAGTTTTGTATTCAGGTTTATAATACTAATCTAATCTACGAATATAAACTGAAATCAAAAAAAAGGATTTAATTTCCATTTGGGGGAATTATGAACGAAATAAAAGTTCCATTTCACAAAGCATCTATTACAAAAGATGAAGAAGATGCTGTTTTGCAGGTATTGCGCTCAGGCTGGCTAACAACTGGGAAATGGGCTGGTGAGTTTGAAAAAAAATTCAGTGCCAGTGTAACTTCTAAAGACGATATTCAAAAAGGAAAAAAGCCTGTCATAAGTCTTGCCGTTAATTCAAATACTTCTGGAATGATTCTTGCTATGGAAGCATGCGGTGTTACAAAAGGTACATGTGTGATTACTACGCCATATACTTTTGTTTCAACGGCAGCCTGTGCACGTCATTTGGGAGCAGACGTTCTTTTTGCTGACATTCAGAAAGACACTTATAATATTGATCCTGATAAAATAGAAGAAATTCTGCTACGAGAAAGACAAAAAGGTTCAAAAGGTGCAAAAATCAAAGCAATTGTACCTGTTCATGTTGCAGGAAATGTCTGTGAAATGGAAAAAATAAATGCTCTTGCAAAAAAATATTCCACAAGTGACAATAAAATTTATGTGATTGAAGATGCGGCTCACAGTTTTCCGTCATTGACAAAAAACGGCTATGCAGGAACACTCGCAGATGTAGGTGTTTTTTCTTTTTACGCTACAAAAACAATCACAACAGCTGAAGGCGGAATGGTTTGCACAAGAGATGAAAAACTAGCAAAAAGAATGACAGCAATGCGCCTTCATGGAATGGACAGAACAACTTGGGATCGATACACATCTCCAAAAGCATCCTGGGAATATGATATAATTGCTCCAGGATATAAATTTAATCTTCCAGATGTGCTTGCGGCTATTGGATGTTGTCAGCTTGACCGGGCAGAATTGTTTTATGAAAAGCGAAAAGCTATTGCTCAAAAATATAATCAGGCTTTTTCTTCACTTGATTTTATTAAATTGCCACCAGATTCAGAAGGAAATGCTTGGCACTTATATTTAATGCGGATTATTCCAGAAAAACTTACAATTTCGCGTGAAATATTTGCAAAGAAAATGCAGGAAGCTGGTCTTGGCATCTCGGTTCACTTTATTCCGATTTTTCATTTTACTTATTGGAAAGAACTTTACGCTGATTTTACTGCAGAAAATTATCCAAATGCTGAAAGACAGTACAGTCAAACAATTTCAATTCCATTTTATCCTGATATGACCGAAGATCAGGTTGATTTTGTTATTGAAACTGTAAAAAAAATAGGAATGGAAAACAGGAAATAAAAGATGCCGTCAAAAAGAAAAGAAAAAAAGTTGATTCGTTCTCTTGATACAGTCGGATTTTACAGCGATTTTGATAAACCTGGAACTCTTTTTGCTGCTTTAGTCAGAAGTCCATCCCCTGTTGGAAAGATTAAAAGCATCACAATTTCAGATTTGCCGGAAGGTTATTATTTTTTTACTGAAAAAGATATTCCTGGCGCAAAATCAATAAAAATCAATAAAACTGTCATAAAGGTTTTTGAAAATAAAAATATTTCATACACAGGAGAACCATTGGGCATAATTGCAGGTCCTGATGAAACAACCGTTCTTTCGCTTTTGGATAACATTTCTGTGAATCTTGATGTAGAAAATCTGGAATCTGCATTAAAAAATGTTATAAAAAATAATATCATTACTGAAAAAACAGAAAAGAAATTTGCAAATAATGATGATGATGAAAAAATAAACGAAAAAAATAATTCTGACGTCGAAAATCACGGTGAAAATCATATCGAAAATCCTGTTGAAAATTCTGGCAAAACTCTTAATCAGACTCAAAATCAAAATCAGAACGAAAACGAAAATCAAAGTGAAAGTCAGAACCAGAATCAAAATGAAATCCTGAATTACAATAGAAAACAAAACGAAATTCAAAATCAAAATGACGAAAAAAACGAAAGTTTCAATGAATTTGTAGAACAGATAAATGAAATGCCATCTCTCGACACTGTAATTGACAAAACAAAAGTGGAAGAAAATCCGAACATAACAATTGCTACTCGGGAAGTGAAATATGGTTTTTATAAAGATTATTCAATTCAAATGGAAGAAAATAAAGATTCGGAACATCCATTTGAATCACAGTTTTTTGAAAATCAGGATTTAATTTTTTTTGACGATACATGGACTCAGGAAATTTCTTCACAGAACTGGCAGCAGAATGAAGGTGTTTTCTGCTATATGGAAGGTTCCAGTATTCACATCTACGTGCCGACAAAATGGACATATTTAACTCAGAAGTCGGTTGCAGAAGTTTTAGGCATCAATTTTGAAAATGTCTTTATTCATAAAACAAAAACTTCTAGTGTTTATCCAACCGGTTTATGGAAAACAACGCAAATTGCACTTCAGGCAGCAACAGTTTGTTACATTACGCGAAAACCAGTCAAACTTGTGCTTTCGAAACAGGAACAGAATCTTTATATGAAGCCAGGAGTTACAACAAAGTTTGAATATAAAGTTGCAGTCAAACCGGACGGTCACATTTTTGCTATGAAAATTCTGATTGATATTGATGTTGGTTCAGATAATCCTTTTGCTCAAGAAATCACAGACAGAATTACGCTTGCTTCCTGCAATTATTATAAAACAGATAATCTGTTTATATATACAAAAACCCACACTTCCAGAATGCCGCCGTCAACAATTTCCATAAAAGTTGCTGATTCGCAGTCTTTTTTTGCAATCGAAAATGAAATCCAAACTATCAGTAATCGCATAAATATCCTGCCAGACGAAATTCGACTTTTAAATGCGAATATTCAGGAAAAAAATAAAATTGAAAAAAAAATAGCAAAAAAACAGAAAAATGATGAAGATGAAAAAATAAAATTTCCTTTTGATATTCAAGTGGGAAATGTTTCTGATGTTCTTTCTTCTGTAATCAAAAAAAGTGATTTTAACAGAAAATATGCTTCTTTCAGCATGGAAGCAAAAGCCCGTCTCGAAAACAATTCTCAGGCCTTTTTTGCACTTCCTTTGCGTGGAATTGGGCTTGCGTCAGGATATGTAGTTTCCGGTTATAATGGAAATTCTGTTTTTGATTATTATTCAAAAATTGAAATTACGCTCACAACTGAAGACAAATTGATAATTCACTGCATCAAACCATCCGATGAAATTCAAAAAATCTGGAAAAAGACAGCTGCGGAAATTCTTCAGATTCCAGAGGAAGATATTATAATAAATTCAGAATTCCAGATTGATCAGTTACCCGAAAATCCTGAAGACACAATCAGTTCTCTTGGCATTATGAATGAATTAATCAGAAAATGCTGTCTTGATATCCAGAAAAAACGCTTTCATCAGCCTCTTCCAATAAGTGCAAAACGAAGCGTTCCTCGAACTTCCAAAGCGAAATGGAACAAAGAAGATTTCTGTGGTACTCCATATCTTGCAACTTCGATAGCATCAACAGTTGTGGAAGTTGAACTGGATACATATAATTACAATGAAAAGATTAAAGGAATATGGGTTACAATAGATTGTGGTGAAATTTTTGATCAGGAAGCAGCAATCAGAACTATTAAACTTGAAATTCAACAGGAACTTTCTATGCTTGTAAAAGGCAAAACAGTTTCGTGTAGTCAGGTAAATATATCATTTGTAAAATCAAACAACAAATGTGGTCAGATTGGAGCGTTAATTCACAATACTTTACCAGCAGCCTTTTCATCAGCACTTTCTCTTGCTTTGGCAACTCAATTGAATGAACTTCCCTGCACAGAAGATTTGCTTTTTAATCTGATTAAAAACAGGACAAAAAATGTTAATTCTGAAAATACTAAATATGAATGATTTATTGAAGACAAAAATGAGAGGAAAAAATTGAAAATACCTGTAATCTTAAATGACGAAGAAAAAATTTTCGATGTTGAACCAGACTGTACTCTTATGAAAGTGTTACAGAACAACGGTTGTACTTCTGTAAAATGTGGTTGTTCCAGCGGTTCTTGTGGTTCTTGTTCTGTTTTATTAAATGATATTCCAGTTGCTTCGTGTCAAATTCCAGTTGGAATCATAAGGTCAGAAAAAATCACTACGCTAGAATATTTTTCCAAAACAGAAGATTACAAATTCATCACAAAAGGATTTATGGATGCAGGAATTAAAATGTGTGGTTACTGTAATGCTGGAAAAATTTTTACAGCTTATCATATTTTAAAACAGTCAAAAATTCCTGCAAGAGAAGAGGTGTTTGCAAATGTAAGACATCTTTCGCCATGTTGTACTGATTTAGAAACTTTGGTAAATGGAATTTTCTATGCTTATAAATATATAAATATTCAGAAAAGATGATTTTTGAGGACAATATATGTCAAAAACTATTTTATATGCAAAAAATACTTATGAACTGTTAAAAATAATCACAAATAATCCAGGAACAGAAATTGTTGGTGGCTGCACACGAATAGAAAATCTTCCTCAAAAGTTCATTTCTATTCGTGGTATCAAAGATTTATCTCAAATCACAAGACATGAACGCTATATCGATGTTGGACCTGGAGCTACATTAACAGATATAATTAATATTGGGCAAAATCACCTTCCACAGATTTTATATGAAGCATTAATCAGCATTGCAAATCCTCAAATCAGAAATATTGCAACAATTGGTGGAAATATTTGTTCAAAAGACAGAAGATTAACACTTTTTGCACCACTTTTGGCTTTGGATGCAAAACTAGAATTTAGAAATCAAATTGAAACAAAAACAGAAAGTATTCGGAATTTTACAGGAATTCCATCAAAATTTATTCTTTCAAACATTCGCATTCCTATTGATAATGCAGAACTTTCCATTTTTCGTCGCATAGGACATGAACATTTAATCAGCGAAAAATCTGCTTCTTTTGCATTTCTGGCAGATACAGAAAAAAATTCTATTTTAAAAATACATCTTGCTTTTGCTGGTCCATTTGCCTTTCATAGCAAAGATTTTGAAAATCAATTGGTTGGTCAAAGACTTCCGTTATCTCAAAAAGATATAAATGAAATTCAAAATTTAGCATCTTCTGAATTCCAAAAAGTTGCAACAGACCAGATGATTTCAGATGTGATGAAACAACAATTTTTGAATCTTACAAGATACAGTTTTGAGCAATTGACATAAAAAAAGAAGGGTATCAGATTAAATGGAAAGTGGGGCTTTTTTTATGATTGTTTGATTAATTGAGGTCTGTCCCCTTTTAAACTGACTTTACCAGAACTTACAAAATAAGGTCTGTCCCCTTTTAAACTGAGGTTTGTTCTTATTAACTAATTTATAACTATAAAAAATTCGACTAGAATTTTTTTTAATATAATGTTATAAGTAAGTATATCTAATTTAAGGGGAGAGTTTTATGAAAAAAATCTTAAAAACTTTTTTTATTCTTGTATTATTATCAGCAAGATTGTTTGCTTCTGACTGTGATTTGAAAAATGTTCCTGAGAATTTTCTTGGAACTTATATGCCAGTTCATATGGAACTTTTAATGAAACAGAATCACTCTTACGTAAAATCATTGAATGCAATTTCAGCATTATATTATGATATTCTCATTTTAAATCAGAATATTTGCTATTCTAGTATACAATTCGAAGATCAGTATGCAGTCCGAAATTCAGATTTTCAAAAATGGTCTTTTATAGAAAAAGGTGATGATCGAATAATAATTGACGAAAATGGTCTTTCGTATAGGAGAATCAGTACAAATTATGATGAAGGTTATAAAATGTATGCTCAAAGAGTAGTGGAAGTTCTTTGTCATGATGCATTGCAGAATAAGAATTTCAAGATGAATGATTATACTCTCACAATTTATGGAAAAAAATACGATTTTCAATTAAATACTTATTATTCATCTGATCCATGTACTCTTGTTTTGGCTGATAAAAATAAAATTTGTTTTTTGCAAAGAGAAGGATTGGGAGCAAAAATTTATAATTCTGTACAAGGCGAATACAAGATGATTCGTGAAATGGGAACTGATGTTTTATTGTCTATTCCTCTTTTTGCATGGGATGATGAATCGTATCCAAATATTGAAGTTTATACATATAAAGATTCGAAAGAAGATTTACGTCTGTTAAGAAATTTGGTTTTTGCAAAACACGGGTATAAATTTAAATCTGAAGATTTACAGAAAATTTTCAACCAGTTTGAATGGTATAAAGAGAATCCTAATTTTTCTGAGAATGATTTTTCACCTGCAGAAAAAGAATTAATTGAAATAATTCTTAGATACGAAAATAACTAGATTTTGTTAGAAAAAAATTCAGAAGAGAAGTCTCATTTATTCCATGTTTTTTGGCAAAAATCTTAATAATACTATACTTAGTTTACAAAAAATGATAAAATGTCAGAAAATCGAAAATTATTTTATAAGGATATTTTATGAAAAACATTCAAAACAAATGGATTAGAGGTGCAATTCCTGCACTTTTACTTCATTGCAGTATCGGAACTGTTTACTGCTGGTCAATTTTTAGTCAGGAAATCGCTGATTACATTGGCTTTTCAAAAGGTGCAACTGAATGGGCTTTCAGTTTTGCCATTTTCTTTTTGGGTATGTCAGCTGCTTTTCTTGGTAATCTTGTTGAAAAAAATATTCACAAGTCTTCATTGATTGCTGCTGTAACTTTTGCAGCTGGTATGGCTGGAACTGGATTTTTTATCTGGTACGGTGGAAATCATCAGCATAGTATTTTAGCTTTAGTTGGAATTTATGTTTGTTATGGTTTTATCATGGGAGTGGGACTTGGAACTGGTTATTTATCACCTGTAAAGACTCTTATGCTTTGGTTTAAAGATAAAAAAGGTCTTGCAACTGGACTTGCGGTAGCAGGATTTTGTGCTGCAAAGGCTATAGCTTCTCCGATTATGCAAAAACTTCTTGGTAATAATCAGAATGGCGAAATTTATAAAATGTTCTATATTTTAGCAATTGTATATTTTGTAATGATGTTTGCAGGTCATCTTCTTTTGGCAAAACCAGCTGATTGGCATGAACCCCAGACAAAAACTAAAGATGAAGGTATTCTTGCTACATTGAAACGTGAACCTATCACTTCTTACATTGGCATTTGGCTTATGTTCTACTTAAACATTACTTGTGGACTTGCATTGATTTCACAGGAAAAGATGATTGTTAAATGTATTGGTCTCGCAGGTTCAGTTGGAATTATTTCTACTATTTCTGCTGTCTTTAATGCAGGTGGTCGTCTTGGATTTTCAGCATGGGCTGATAAAATGAAAGACCGCAATACTATTTACAAATTGATTTTCATCCTTTCTATTGTATTTACTGCTCTTGTTATTGTTACAGGTGGAATCAAAAATGGCAATGGTAATATTTTACTTGTGATTCTTGTTCTGGCTTTGATTTTTGTAGTAAATGCTGGATATGGCGGAGGTTTCTCTAACGTTCCAACTTTGCTTTCTGACCATTATGGAATGGGTGCTATTTCTGCCATTCACGGAATTACACTTTCTGCATGGGCATTTGCTGGTCTTACTGGAAATCAGATGGCAAACGCAATTGTAAATGCTGTTGCAAAAGCTCAACCAGAATCTTTGCGAGAAATCGAGTATCATGGAGTTATGCAGACTGTAAATCCAACAGGTTATCAAACTGTACTCTATGTAACACTTGCATTATATGTTGTTTCGTTGTGTTTGAGCATTTTCCTTGTAAAACCAACAAAAAAAGACTAGAATTCTATATTAGAAGAAAATAATCAAATTTGAATGAGAATGGTTTGATTATCCTTTTTTTATATCTGCTTGTGCGGATAAATCACAAAACTTTGAATTGTAAAAGAATAGATTTTACAATTTCCGAAAACTTTACAAAAATGACTGAAAAAATTATTTACAAAGAAGCGTGTGCAAATATTATCTGCTCTGATTTTCCAGATTTAGATGTAATTCGTGTTGACGATGTTTATTATATGGTTTCTACAACTATGCATTTTATGCCAGGTTGTGTGATTTTGCGTTCCTATAATCTCAAAGACTGGGAATTCTGCAGTTATGTTTATGATGAACTTGAAAAAACTGAAAGACAAACTTTGCAGGACAATCATGGAATTTACGGAAAAGGAATGTGGGCTGCATCTCTACGTTATGATAATGGAATTTTTTATGTTGCATTTGTAGCTAATGATACACACAAAACTTATCTGTACCGTTCAGAAAATATAGAAGGACCTTGGCAGAAATCTGAAATCAAAGGTTTTTATCATGATTTGTCACTTCTTTTTGATTATGATGAAAACGGCAATCGTCATGTTTTTTTAGTTCATGGAAATTGTGATGTTCGACTTACTGAATTAGAAGATGATTTATCTGCTCCCAAAAAAAATGGAATTGATAAAATTATCATTCAGGATGACAGAGAAAAAGTTGATTTAGGCTACGAAGGCAGTCACTTTTATAAAATAAACGGAAAATATTATATTTTTTGCATTCATAAAGAAAAAAATCAGATGCGCTCTGAAGTTTGTTTTTACTCTAATAAAATTGAAGGTCCATATACTGGTGGTCAGGTTCTTTGTGCTGATTATGATGACTGGAATAGTGGGGCAGCGCAGGGTGGAGTAGTTCAGGCAGTTGACGGAAGCTGGTATTCCATTTTGTTTCAAGATCATGGTGCTCTTGGACGCATTCCTATTTTGATTCCTGTAGATTTTTCATCTGATTTTCCAGTTTTTTTGAATCAAAATGGAAATGTTCTGCAGACTGTAAAAGTACCGGATAATCGTCCAGATTATGTTTATAAAAAGCTTTATGGAAGCGATTTTCTTGATGAAAATGGAAAACTTCATCATTTCTGGCAGTGGAATCATATTCATAATCCTTCTCTTGGATATTTTACAGAAATAAATGGGAAAAACTGTTTGTCAATCAAAACTGACAAAACTGTAAAAAATATCGTTCAAGCTTCAAATACGTTGACTCAAAGAAGCTTTGGTGAAAAATGTTCGGCCGAAGTTACTGTTGATGTTTCAAAAATAAATGATGGAGATTATGCTGGATTTTGTGCGCTTGAAGGTGAATATTCATTTATTGCAATTACAAAAGGACAAGATGGTAAACATAAACTTGTAAAAGCAGAGCATAAAATTTCTTATGTTCCATGGGCAATGGGTGTTTTTGATGAAGATTTACCCGAAATCGTTGAAGAAACTGATTTTTCTGGCAGTAAAATTACATTTAAAATCGAATTTGATTTATCAAAAGAAAATCAGACTTCAGTTTTTTCTTATTATGATGAATCTCAAAAGAAATTTATCGTGTTTGGAAAACCTTCTAAACTCAGATATACACTTGATCATTTTGTAGGAGTCCGTTTTGCTTTGTTTAATTATTCAACAAAACAGGCAGGCGGAATTGCTGTCTTCTCAGATTTTAAATATAATGACTAATTATTATGAAAAAAGAACCTGAAATTTCTTCTTTGATTGATAAAGCTGTTTTTGATTATCAATTAATAGAAGAAAATGATAAGATTCTGCTAGGTGCAAGTGGTGGAAAAGATTCTACTTTACTGATTGAGTATTTTGCAAATAGAATAAAACGTCCTCAAACTCATTTTGAAATAAAAGCTGTTCATATTCAAAGTGATTTTGCACCTGATTTTTCAGATGAATTAAAAAAATTGTTGACGCAATGGAATGTTCCTCTTGAAATCATTAAAGTTGATATTCTCAAACGGCTGAAATCAAATCAAAAAATGAACTGTTACTGGTGTTCTACGCAACGACGAACTGAACTTTTGAATTATGCTTTGAAAAATGGTTTTAATAAAATTGCACTTGGACATCATCTGGATGATATCCTTGAAACTTTTATTATGAATATGACAGAAAAAGGCAATCTTTCAACAATGATTCCAAAAATGCAGTATGAGAAATGGCCGGTTTCTATTATCCGTCCGCTCTGTTACGTCAGCGAAAAAAGGATAATAAATAATATTCAGCAAAAAGGGTACCACTCTTTTACCTGCACTTGTAATTATCAAAACAATTCAACTCGAAAGGAAGCAAGGAAAAAACTCGAAATTTTGACAGAGGGCAGTGAAAATAAAAAACAATTAATTTTCAAAGCCCTCAAAAACGTCCAAAAAGAATATCTTCTGTAATTTTTTTTGAAACCCGATATTTAAAATCAGAATTCTGACTTACTTAATATTTTTTTCGATAAATTCACGTTTTAAATCTTTAAGTTTTTCTGTAAGTGAAACTTTGTAAATATGAGGATTTAAAATGCGTTTGTATGATTCATCAAAAGTTTCAAGTTGTGCCTGCATATTTTTTCGGCTGATTTTCAACTGTTCATTGTCTGCAATTCTTTTTTGAATTCTTTCACCATTTTCTATGCGTTTTTTCAGTAAAGGTTCAATTTTTGTAGCCTGGCAGGTAAACTGTCTATAGTCAACCATAGGATGATAAAAACGGTATTCCTGATTTGTTTCAAGAACTTCATCTTCAAGAGCAAGAATATCGGCACTTGCCATTCCGTTTGAATCATAAAGACGGAAAACATTTTTAATACCTGGATTTGTTGTTTTTGCAGGATTATCACTGAATTTCATTGCAGGCATCATTTTATCAAGCTGTTTATCATGACGGGCTGCAAGTTTATAAACGCCTGTAAAAGAAGATTCATTCCCACCTGTTACCATGTGCGTACCAACTCCCCAACTGTTAATTGGTGCACCTCCCGCAACGAGAGTTGTAATGATTTCTTCGGTAAGTTCATTTGAGACACTGATTTTTGCCTGTGGATATCCAGCTCTGTCCAGTTCTTTTCGAACTTCTCTTGTCAGATAAGAAATATCGCCGGAATCAAGGCGTACACCAAAATTATATCCTTTTTCAACAAGCTCTCCACCAGCAATAATTGCATTTTTAATTCCTGATTTTAAAGTATCATAAGTATCAATCAAAAATACAGAATTTTCCGGGTAAATTTTTGCATATTCACGGAATGCTTCAAGTTCAGAACCGTGTGACATAATCCATGAATGAGCCATAGTTCCCATTACAGGAATGCCAAAAATCTTTCCAGCAAGAGTATTTGAAGTTCCAGCTGCTCCCCCAATATAAGCCGCTCTGGTAGCACTCATAGCACCATCATATCCTTGTGCACGACGTAAACCAAACTCCATAATAGGTGCCTTTTTACTTGCAAGCCAGATTCTTGCAGTTTTTGTTGCAATAAGGCTTTGAAAATTTACTTGATTTAATATCAACCCTTCAAGAATTTGAGCTTCAATTAAATTTGCATGAATCCGGACAAGAGGTTCCTGTGGAAAAACAACAGTTCCTTCATCCATAGTATATAAATCACCAGTAAATTTAAAATCTTTCAAATAGTCAAGAAAACCTTGTTCAAAAATATTCTGTTCAGCAAGGTAAGATATATCCTGTTCACTGAAACGAAATTTCAAAATGTAATCCATCAAAGTTTCATTTCCAGCCAAAACTGAAAAACCACCATTAAAAGG
>CAMEET010000067.1 GCA_945915085.1 uncultured Treponema sp.
TTATAACAGATGTTGGAAACCTTTTTTTGGGGAATTATATTTTACTGCTTGCCTCAAATCGGAAGTTGAAACTTCCTCATTGACTTTTTATGGGAGAAGAAAATGAATCCGTTTGATTTATTAAAAAACACAAAAGCAATAAAGGAGCAGTCTGAAAAACTTCAGGCTGAATTGGAAGAACTCACTGCCGAAGGTTCATCTGGTGGCAGAATGGTTACTATAACATTGAATGGGAAATTTGAACTTATGGGAATCAAACTTGATCCAATTTGTGTTGATAATCGTGATGTTCAGATGCTCGAAGATTTGATTGTTGCAGCTCACAAAAATGCAATGGAAAACATTCAGGAAAAAATCAAATCAAAATCTTCTGATATTCTTGGCGGTCTTGATTTAAGTAAATTTGGACTGTAATTATAGTTTTTTATTACAAGGTCAAAAATGAACGCTTTTGAAGAACTGACAAATAATTTTTCGCGTCTTCCTGGTATCGGAAAAAAAAGTGCTATCCGCATGGTAAACTGGCTTTTAAAACAGGATTCTTCTTATGTCCGCCAGTTTGCCCAGAATATTTCTACACTGCAGGAAAAAATCAAGCCATGTTCAGTTTGTGGTGCCTGGTCAGAAACGTCTATTTGTCCTATTTGTTCTGATCCTTTACGGGAAAAAAATCAGATTTGTGTTGTGGAACAACCACAGGATGTTTCAACGATAGAATCTTACGGCGAATACAAAGGAACGTATCATGTTCTTGGCGGACTTATCAAACCGCTTGAAGGAATAGGTCCTTCTCAGCTTTCTTTTGCTCCGCTTATTAACCGATTAAAAAAAGGTGATGTAACTGAAATAATCATTGCCACAAATCCAACGGTCGAAGGTGATACGACAGCACTTTATTTGAACAAAATCATTTTGGAAGCCGAGCTTCCTGCCCCTCCAAAAGTTACTCGCCTTGCAACTGGAATTCCTGTTGGCGGTGATTTGGAATATATTGATAAACGAACTTTAAGTTTAAGTTTCCGGGGCAGAAGTCAAATGTAGTTTTTGTATCGATAAATGTCTTACTTTTCGAATAGCTTTAACGCATATCTTACTGTATCCATAGCATCTTTCCCATAAAAATCTGCTCCGATTTTGTCAGCATATTCTTGTGTCATTACAGCTCCGCCAACGCACACTTTTGTCTGCGGACATTCCTGCCGCAAGAGTTTGATTGTTTCTTCCATCGAAGCGACTGTCGTTGTCATAAGGGCTGAAAGTCCTGCTAGTTTGATGTTTTGTTCTTTACAAACTTGCACGATTTTTTCTGGAGGAACATCTTTTCCTAAATCTATTACTTCGAAGTCGTAATTTTCAAGCAGAACTTTTACGATGTTTTTCCCAATATCATGGATATCACCTTTTACTGTTGCAATCACAATTCTGCCTTTTGATTTTCCTTTTTTTCCGCTTTTTTCCATATAATCACGAATTTCACCGAATGCAGATTTTGCAGCTTCGGCTGCCATCAAAAGCTGTGGAAGATACATTGTTTTTTCTTCAAATTTTTTGCCTACAAAATCAAGTCCCACAATTAAATGTTTATTGATGATTTCGAGGCTGTCCATCGTTTTGAGCATTTCTTTTGTGATTTGGGAAGTATCTTCTTTAAGACCATGAATTATTGCGTCTGCCAAAGTTGATTTTTCTGCCATTTGTGATTTGTCAGCTTTTTGATTTGGACTGTTATTTTCATTTTGTTTGCCGGTAGCGTTTGGTGTAGCAGCTGAAGCGGCAGTAGAAGCAGAATTATTCTTTTCTTTCAAAATTTCATTCTGTTTTGTTTTGTTCAGTTCCTGTTCTTCATAATTTTGTGCCCAAGTGATGTAATTTGTGCAGTTTTCGTCTTTTCCGTTTAAAAGACAGAAACATTTGTAAGCTTTTATCATTTCTGTTTGCATAGGATTCATGATTGCCGCACTCAAACCATTTGTCATTGCCATTGTAAAAAATGATGAAGTGACGAATTCTCGGTTTGGAAGTCCGAATGAAACATTTGAAATGCCAAGGCTTGTCAATTCGCCCATTTTATGAATTTCTTTTACAGTTTCGAGAGTTGCAATTGCAGCTTTTGAATCAGAATTGACTGCCATTGCCAGAGGATCTATGATGATGTCTTTTTTGGAAATGCCGTATTTTTCTGCTTCATCATAAATCTTTTTTGCAATTTCAATACGTTTCCGGCTGGTTTCTGGAATTCCTTCTTCATCCAAAGTTAATGCAACAACAAGTCCGCCATATTTTTGCACGAGCGGAAAAATTTCGTCCATCACCTGCTGTTTCCCATTTACGGAATTTACCATTGGTTTACCGTTATAACGGCGGAGTGCTGCTTCCATGACTTTTGGATCGGTTGTGTCAATTTGAAGCGGAAGGTTTGTCACCGACTGAAGTTCTGTCATTACATTGAGCATCATCTGTTTTTCATCAATTTCTGGAAGTCCTACATTTACATCAAGCACTTGTGCACCTGCGTTTTCCTGTTCCAATCCCTGATGAATGATGTAAGCAATGTCGTTGTTGCGCAAAGCTTCTTTAAACTTCTTTTTTCCAGTTGGATTTATGCGTTCTCCAATCAAAACAGGCGTATTTTCTGCTCCAAAATATACAATTTGAGTATTTGAAGAAACATATCCGCAGAATGAATTATTCGGTTTTTTATTTGCAAGTGATTTGTTAAATTTATCAGCGTGAGATACTAATTTTTTTATATATTCTGGTGTAGTTCCACAGCAACCTCCCAGTACGGCAGGTCCAAATTCCGAAAGTTCCACCATAGTTTTTACAAAATCATCTGCATTTACATCAAAAACGGTTTTTCCATCAACAACTTTTGGAAGTCCAGCATTTGGTTTTACAAGAACTGGAACATTTGCAAATTCGCAAAGTCTTTTTACGACAGGTTTCATCTGTTCAGGACCAAGACTGCAGTTTACACCGATTACATCAACTCGGAGACCTTCGAGCATTGCAATCATAGTTTCTGGAGTTGAACCGCTCAAAGTTCTGCACTGTTTGTCATAAACATTTGACACAATGATTGGGAAACTTACTCCCAGTTCCTCCATAGTTTCTTTTGCTGCAATAACTGCCGCTTTTGTTTCATAACCGTCATTCATAGTTTCAATCATCACGCAATCGATTTTGCATTTAAACGCAATTTTGAAACTTTTTTTATAAAGAGAAATGCAGTCTTCAAAATCAAGGTCGCCCATTGGTTTTAAAAGTTTTCCGCACGACCCAATATCAAACGCAATGAATTTTTTTGCAGGATTTTTATCTGCACAATCATTTGCATTGCTGCCTTTCCAGCATTCACGGTAAAATTTTTCTCTGGCTGCATTTGCATTTTCAATCGCACTTGTGATAATTCTTTCTAAATTCAAAGGAAATTTCGTAATAAAAGCGCCAAAAGTGTTTGTATTTACAATGTTTGAACCAGCACAAAAATACCGGAAATTCAAATCAATAATATTTTCAGGTTTATTTATGTTCCAGTTTTCAGGCAATTCACCAGCTTTAAGTCCCATTTCCTGCAGAACAGTGCCGGTTCCCCCGTCAAAAAACAAAATCTCTTTTCCTAAAATACTTTTTAACATAATTTCTCCCATAAAAAACACTGCGTTAGTGGCGAGCCATGGATGGCGGGAATCCAAGTTTATGAAATGCAACGCACGCAATAAACTTGTGTGATAAAAAATACACGGACGTAGTTTTTATCACATTCCCATAAAAAAAAACTCTTTTACAATTCTAAATCACAAACAACCGCATTGCAGGCTTGAATTAAATCTTCTGGCTTCATTTTTATCTGAATACCCCTTTGTCCGCCGCTTATGCAGACAAAATCGCACAAAAGAACAGTTTCATCTATAAAAGTGCGGAATTTTCTTTTCATTCCAAGCGGTGAACAGCCGCCGCGAATATACCCAGTTAACCCCAAAAGATCCTCTGGTTTTACAGGAGAAATCTCTTTGCAGCCAGCAGCATTTCGAGCTTTTTTAAGATTAATTTCAGAAACCGCACTTTGACAAAAAACACAAATCTCCTTGCTTTCCGTCCTCATCACAATAGTTTTAAACACACATTCAGGAGGAACCTCAATCTTCTGAGCAAGTCTGAGTGCAGCACCTTTTGCAAGTTCGTGTTCACCATCATCTTCATAAGAAGAAACTTCATAAGGAATCTTTAAACCGTCCAAAATCCGCATAGCATTAGTTTTCATAACAAAAATCCCACCCTCTCAAAAAAAATTACTGCTGAGTTATCACCGAATTTTCCTTAATCGACTCAGTAACCCAAGTGTTTCCACCAATTATCGAATTTTTCCCGATAACAGTTTCGCCGCCCAGAATCGTAGCATTTGCATAAATCGTAACATTGTCTTCAATCGTAGGATGGCGTTTTTTGTTCTGCAAATTTTTTTTCACACTCAAAGCACCAAGCGTTACACCCTGATAAATCTTTACATTATCTCCAATTATACAAGTTTCTCCGATTACCACGCCAGTTCCATGATCAATAAAAAAAGATTCCCCAATAGACGCACCAGGATGAATATCAATACCAGTTTTTCCATGCACATGTTCACTCATAATTCTAGGAATCACAGGCACACCATTTTTGTACAAAAAGTTTGCAATACGGTAAACAAGAATCGCTTCAAGACCAGGATAAGATAAAATAACTTCCTCATTACTTTTTGCCGCTGGGTCTCCATTAAATGCCGCAACCGTGTCCAGCTGAATTTTCCTTCTGATTTCGGGAATTTCTTCAATCAGACAAACCGAAACTTTTTCCGCCAGCTTAAAACAATGCGACTGTGCAATACTCAATTTAGTTTCCTGCTGATTTTCATCCTGATTGCACATCTGTTTAGTGTAAATCAACGCTTTTTCAATTTCTCTAGTCAGTTTTGCAATAATATTGTTCACACGCTGACCTGTAATATACCGAATATTTGTAGGATCAATTTCTTCTGCAACCCTAAATCCCGGAAAAATCAAAGACTGCAAATCACTCAAAACTTCCACAACATTCTGACGGTTAGGAAAATTTTCCGCATTTTTTCTATTAATCAACCCGTAACGGTCATAAGAATCCAAAATTCCGTCAATCAGCATATCAATATTCATACATTTCTCCCATAAAAACACCGCGTTAGCACAATAAATTTATGTGTATCGCAGGGGTGCACCTCTAAAAATCAAAGACTTTTTTTACATAATATTTTTTTAATCAGGGTGGCTTTTTGCTTCGCAAAAAACAGGCTTTTCAGGGTTCCGGCGTCAAAGCGCCTTCATTCCTTCGCTGCGCTTCGGAACTGGCTTCGCCAGCCCTTACAATCCTTGCCACGGTTTAAAAAAATTGCAACTTTTACAAACAGAACAGCTTGTTGTCGTAATTTTTGTGGAAAAAATCAGGGACAGACCTTGCTGCATAAGTTGAAATTTCCAAATCTTTCAATTATAATATAATAAAACAGGATAATTAAAAAGATTAAAATCAAATAATTATCAAGTTTTTTGGCGTTTTTTCTCAAAAAAATATAGTTATATTATTGACTAAATTTTAAACTTATTTTATATTGTTTAGACGCACGTTTTCGTAAGTAAGTGTGGATAACGGACTTGCCCCTGTAGCTCAGTTGGTAGAGCACCACATCGGTAATGTGGAGGTCTGCAGTTCGATCCTGCACATGGGCTTTAGAAAACTTTTAATAGTGATTTTACCTAGGAGATAAATATGGGAAGCAAGAAAAAAGGCGCTGTTGAAATCATCGCTTTGCAGTGTACAGAATGTAAAAGAAAAAATTACACTACTTACAAAAACAGAAAAAACATCACTGGCAAGTTAGAAAAAAATAAATATTGTCCATGGTGTAAAAAAAGCATTTTGCATAAAGAAACAAAAGCAAAATAATCAAAATTTGATATTTTATTATTGTAATCCAAAAATTGCAGTAATTTGATATATAGGGCAGTAGTTCAGCTGGTAGAGCAGCGGTCTCCAAAACCGCCTGTCGTGGGTTCAAATCCTGCCTGCCCTGATTTTTAAGGAAAAATTTTATGGCTAAAGTTGTTCAGTTTATCAAAGAAAGCAAAGCAGAATTAAAAAAAGTAGTATGGCCTACAAAAGAAGATGTTTTTTCTTCTATCAAAGTGGTAATCATCTCTACTGTTGTAATAGCTGTAATTTTAGGTGCTTTGGATTTAGGATTCTCTGAGTTATTCCGCTTAATAATGAAATAGGAACGGAAAATGTCTAGAAGTTGGTATATTCTTAACGTTTACACTGGTTACGAAGGTAAAGTAGAACGTACAATCAAATCTTTGTTGGAAAAACAGGAAATCGATTCTAATGTTGTTTTAGATGTAAAAGTTCCAATGGAAGAAGTGGTTGAAATCAAAGACGGTAAAAAGAAAAGTCGTTTAAACAAGTTTTTGCCCGGTTATATCATGCTCGAAATGGATTTACCGGAACTTGGTTGGAAAGATACTTGTGCAAAATTGTACCGCATTCAAGGTGTAACTGGTTTCGTTGGAAATATTAACAGAACAAAAAGACCAATGCCAATCACAAAAGATGAAGCTATGAATTTGCTTCAGAAATCAGGTGTTATCAAAGGTGATAAACAAGTTCATGTTCGTCAGTCATTCAATGTTGGCGATGTAGTAAAAATTTCTGAAGGTCCTTTTGCTTCATTCTCTGGAACGATAAAAGAAATTGATTTAGAAAGAGAAAAATTACGTGTTGAAGTTCAAATTTTTGGACGTTCAACTCCTGTGGAAGTTAATTTCCTTCAGGTTGAAAAAGTTTAATCAATATAAATAAAAGGCCTTGCTAAAAAAAAAGTCTTTTGTTGTTTTAAATGTTCTTTGCAAATTCAGGGGTTTGTATCCCAAATGCAAACCGTTTAATCCTGTTTTTGGGAGAAATGCACGTCCGTTGGACATAGGCATTTCGTTAGTAAGAAATCTTATGATTCTTACACACCAATATTGGGAGAAACTAAAATGGCTACAAAAAAAGTATCCGCTGTTATCAAGTTGCAATGTCCTGCAGGAGCTGCTACTCCAGCTCCACCAATTGGACCTGCTCTTGGACCTCACGGTGTTTCAGCTCCAAAATTTGTTCAGGAATTTAATGACCGAACAAAGTCAATGGAAAAAGGTCTTGTTATCCCTGTAGTAATTACAGTTTATCAGGACAAATCTTACACATTCATTCTTAAAACTCCTCCTGCAGCAGTTCTTATCAAAAAGGCTTGTAAACTCGACAAGGGTTCTGGAAATCCTCTTCGTGATAAAGTTGCAAAGTTGTCTGCAAAGGATTTGGAAGAAATCGCAAAAACAAAAATGCCAGATATCAATGCAAATGATATTGAAGCAGCAAAAAAAATCATTGCCGGTACTGCACGCAGTATGGGTGTAGAGGTGGAGCAGTAATATGAAACATGGAAAGAAATATAGAGCAGCTGTTGCCAAATATGACCTTTCAAAAAAATATGATTTAGCTTCAGCTTGTAAAATGGTTCAGGATATGAAATTTGCTAACTTCGATGAAACAATCGAAGCACATGTTTCACTTCGTCTGGAAAAAAATGCTACTGTTCGTGATACATTGGTATTCCCAAATCAGTTCCGTGGTGAAAAGAAAGTTTTGGTATTCTGTAAAGGTGACAAAGTAAAAGAAGCTTTGGATGCTGGTGCAGCTTACGCTGGTGAAGAATACATCGAAAAAGTAAAGGGTGGTTGGCTTGACTTTGATGTTGCAGTTGCTACTCCTGATATGATGAAAGATGTAGGTCGTCTTGGTATGGTTTTGGGACGTAAAGGTTTAATGCCTAATCCAAAAACTGGTACTGTAACACCAGATGTTGCAAATGCAGTTGCAGAACTTAAAAAGGGACGTACAGAATATCGTGCAGACAAAGGTGGTATTGTACACATTGCTGTTGGTAAATGTTCTATGGATGCTGATAAAGTAATCGCTAACATCAGTACACTTCTTTCTGAAGTAAATAGAAAGAAACCTGTTGGTACAGCTGCAGGATTTGTTCAGTCTGTTTCTATCAGTTCTTCTATGGGACCTGGTGTTTGGGTTGATTATAAGGAAGGTGAATAATGGCAGTAAGAGCAAAAAAAATCCAGCCTGCTAAAGCAGAAGCTATTGAAAATGCAAAAAAAGCATTTGCTGACTATAGTGATTTTATTTTCGCTGATTATCGTGGACTTACTGTAGAAAAAATTACAGCTCTCCGTGATAAACTCCGTGAAAAAAATGCTGTTCTTAAAGTTGTTAAAAACAATTTTGCTAGAATTGCATTTGAAGATATGAAAGTTGAAAATGTTGCTGAATACCTCAAAGGACCTACTGTTATTGCTATGGCAAAAGAAGATTCTAATGAAGTAGCAAAAGTTCTTTTCGACTTTTCAAAAGATGCACCAACACTTGTTGTAAAAGGTGCTAGCATTGCGAATGAAATTTACGACCAGGCAAAAATCGAAGCTTATTCAAAAGTACCTGGAAAGAAACAGCTTTACGCTATGCTTATGTCTGCAATGAACGGTCCTGTTCAGAAACTTGCAGCAACTTTGCAGGCTTATGCAGACAAAAAATCAGCAGAAGGTGCAAACTAACTTTTGTCCGTTCTGTAAAGATTCGATTCCTGCAACTACAAGTTACAGGATAAAATCACAATCAAAACACAGTCAGGCTTCATAGCTGTCGACTGTCTGTGTTAAATGCAGTAAATCCTCTTGTGAGGTAATATCTGCAGCCACTTGCTATAAGTGGAATAGAATATTTTTTATAGTGGAGAAGACAATATGGCAGCTCTCACAAATGATCAGATTCTTGATGCAATCGCATCTATGTCAGTTCTTGAAGTATCAGAACTCGTAAAAGCAATGGAAGAAAAATTCGGTGTAACAGCAGCAGTAGCAGTTGCAGCAGGTCCTGCAGTAGGTGCAGCTCCAGCAGCAGAAGAACAGACTGAATTTACAGTTACTCTTGAATCTTTCGATGCAGCTAAAAAAATCCCAGTTATCAAGGCAGTTCGTGAAATTACTGGTCTTGGACTTGGTGAAGCTAAAGCTTTGGTTGAAGGTGCTCCAAAACCTCTCAAAGAAGGTGTAAGCAAAGCTGACGCTGATGAAATCGTTAAGAAGATTGAAGAAGCTGGTGGTAAAGCTAGCAAAAAATAATTAGTTTTATACAGAAACTAATGTCTATCTTAGGGGATGCTTGATGTTTTTTGCGCAAAAATATTAGGTATCCCCTTTAGTCGTATTTTAGAAGAATAAAAAAATAATCCCACGCGGGATTATAATGTTGTCAAAAAAAAGTTGAACGGCATTACAAATCAGATTTTTCTGTGCTGTACAGAGTTTCTAGTATGTAGCAGAAAAAAATCTGAACTTACTATGCAGGGGGAACTGATGTTCGCAAAGACTCGAACAATCAACCGTCAATACATTGGTAAAGACATCCAGAGTTTTATGGATGTTCCAAATCTTATTGAAATCCAAACATCATCTTATGAAAGCTTTTTGCAGTCGGATAGATTGAATAAAGGAGAAGCTCTTTTACCTTGTGGGCTTCAAGATGTTTTTAATTCTACTTTCCCAATTGAAAGTCCTAATGGAGATATGTCACTTGAATACGAATTTTATACATTGGACTGGGAAAATCTTAAATTTTCTGAACTTGAGTGCAAGCAGAAGGGATTAACTTATTCTGTTCCTTTAAAAGCACGAATTAATTTGAATTTTCTTCAGACTGGAGCAATTCTCCAGAAAGATATTTATATGGGAGACATTCCATTGATGACAGACAGAGGTACTTTTGTCATCAATGGTGCAGAACGCGTTGTTGTTTCTCAGATTCACCGTTCACCAGGTGTTATTTTCTGTCATGATAAAGGTGTTTATTCTAGCCGCATTATTCCATATCGTGGTTCATGGCTTGAATTTGAAATTGACCAGAAAAAAGAACTTATTTTTGCTAAAATTGACCGCAAAAAGAAGATTTTGGGTACAATCTTCCTTCGTGCGTTGGGATATTCTACACGTGAAGAAATCATCCGTTGTTTCTATGATGTTGAAGACATTGAAGTAAAAACTGACACTGCCTCAAAGGAAAGTTTGATAAACAAAGTTTTAGCTTCTGCTGTTATCATTAAAGATGAAAATGGGGAAGAAAAACGTCTTTTCAATGCAGGAACAAAACTTCATCCTCATGATATTGATGATTTAGTTGCAAACAATATTTCAAGTATCTGTGTTATAGCATTTGATACTAGAAAAAATCCAGATGACAAAAATACATCACTCGATTCTCAGATGATTATAAATTGTTTTGAACGCGAGGAAGTTAAATTTGTCAAAGAAGGTTCTGTTGATAATGAACCTACAAAAGAAGATTGTCTTGCTGCCGTTTATGCAATTTTGCAACCAGGCGAACCAATGACAGTTGAACAGGCTGAAAAAGATTTGAATTCTCTTTTCTTCTCTGAACGCCGCTATGATCTTGGTCGTGTAGGTCGCTATAAGTTGAACAAAAAATTTGACTACCAAGATGACGTAAAGGATTTTACGCTTGTAAAAGATGATATCATCAATACTATGAAATACCTCATCAAAGTTTATGTTGGTGATGAACATATTGATGATATTGACCATTTGGGTAATCGACGTATTCGTTCAGTTGGTGAATTGATGACAAATCAGCTCAAATCTGCTTTTGCACGCATGGAAAGAATTGCAAAAGAAAGAATGAGTTTAAAAGAAACTGACACAATGAAACCTCAGGATTTGATTTCTATCAAACCTATTGTAGCAGCTATCAAAGAATTCTTTGGTTCATCTCAGCTTTCTCAGTTCATGGATCAGATTAACCCTCTTGCTGAACTTACTCATAAACGTCGTTTGAACGCTTTAGGTCCTGGTGGTCTTTCTCGTGACCGCGCCGGATTTGAAGTTCGAGACGTTCATTATTCTCATTATGGCCGAATGTGTCCAATTGAAACTCCTGAAGGTCCAAACATTGGTCTTATTGTTTCATTGGCAATGTATACTCGCATTAATGATTACGGATTCCTTGAAGCACCATTCCGCAAAGTTGAAAATGGAAAAGTAACTGATAAAATAGAATATCTTTCAGCTATGGATGAAGATAAATATTACATCGGTCAGGTTGTTGAAGGAATTAAGGCAGACGGTTCGTTCCCAACAGAAACAATTTCTTGTAGAAATCGTGGTAACTATACTCAGAGAAATCCAAAAGATGTTCAGTATATCGACGTATCTCCACGTCAGGTAATTTCTGTTTCAGCTTCTATGATTCCATTCCTTGAACACGACGATGCTAACCGTGCACTCATGGGTTGTAACATGCAGCGTCAGGCAGTTCCTCTTTTATTCCCAGAACCTCCTCATGTTGGAACTGGTATGGAAAGAAAATCAGCTTACGATTCAGGAGTTCTTGTAAAAGCAAAACACGCTGGTGAAGTTGTTTATGTTTCAAGCACAATGATTAAGGTAAAAGTGGATGGTTCTGATGTAATTGATGAATATCCATTGTTGAAATATCAGCGAACAAATAATGATACTTGTAACCATCAGAGACCTACTGTTGAAGTTGGTGAAAAAGTGCAGCCAGGTTCTGTAATTGCTGACGGTCCTGCAACTTTCAATGGAGAAATGGCACTTGGACGTAATATTCTTGTAGGATTCGTTCCATGGAATGGTTACAATTATGAAGACGCTGTATTAATCTCTCAGAGAGTTGTTCGCGAAGATATGTATACTTCTATCCATATCAAAGAATTCCAGGTTGAAATCCGCGAAACAAAACTTGGACCAGAACGTATTACACGAGATATTCCAAATACTGCAGAAAAAGCTCTTGCAAATCTTGATTCAGAAGGTATTATCAGAATCGGTGCAAAAGTTCGTTCAGGTGATATTCTTGTTGGAAAAGTTACACCAAAATCTGAAACAGAAACTACACCAGAGTTTAAACTCTTGAACTCGATTTTCGGTGAAAAAGCAAAAGAAGTTCGTGATTCTTCACTTCGTGTTCCTCATGGAATTGAAGGTGTCGTAATCGATATCCAGCAAATGAGCCGTCTTGAAGGCGATGATTTGCTTCCAGGTGTTGATAAAGTAGTAAAAGTTCTTATCGCAAATAAACGAAAACTTCGTGAAGGTGATAAGATGGCTGGTCGTCACGGAAACAAAGGTGTTGTTTCTAGAATTCTTCCTGTTGAAGATATGCCATTCCTTGAAGATGGAACTCCACTTGATGTTTGTTTGAATCCTCTTGGTGTACCTTCGCGAATGAACATTGGACAGATTCTTGAATCAGAACTTGGTATTGCAGGAAAATATTTGAATCAGTTCTTTGAATCTCCAGTTTTCCAGTCTCCTTCTCAGGAACAGATTGCAGACAAACTTGAAGAAGCTGGACTTCCTCGCAGTTGTAAGCAGATTGTTCACAGCGGTCAGACTGGTGAACCTTTTGTTAACCCAATTTTCGTTGGTGTTATCTATTATATGAAACTTCATCACCTTGTTGATGACAAAATGCACGCTCGTTCAACAGGTCCATATTCTCTTGTTACACAGCAGCCTCTTGGTGGTAAGGCTCAGTTTGGTGGTCAGCGTCTTGGAGAAATGGAAGTTTGGG
>CAMEET010000068.1 GCA_945915085.1 uncultured Treponema sp.
CTTTCACCACCTGTGCTTCCGCTTTCACCACCTGTGCTTCCGCTTTCACCACCTGTGCTTCCGCTGTCACCTGTGTTTTCTACAGCTTTCCATTCTGCTTTCAAATTAAGATTAGAAGTAACTTCTTTTTCAAAATCATATACTTCTTCACCATTTTTCCATGCCACAAAAGTATAACCTTCTTTTGTTGGATCTTCTGGTTTTGTTGCTTTATCACCTACTTTTACTTCTTGTTTTGTTACTTCAGATCCTCCATCTGAATCAAAATTTACTACTAATATTTGCGGATCAGTTGTCTGCTGCTTACACGATACCCCCCCCCCATACCAAACTAGAGAAGAGTGCCAATGCACCTAATGCTTTTAATAATTTTTTAGTTTTCATTGAAAACCTCCTGATTTTTTCCTCGAATAAATCTTTTCGAGTTTTTTTTAATTTCTGCCTTTTCAAGGCAATTAAAAGTTTAACCAAATGCTTTTATTCACATCTGATTAAACTTTTATAATTTTAACTTTATATTTTCAATCTGTCAATTTTTTTATTTTTTACAGATTTATAGAAAATAATTCTTAAAAAAAATTAGTTCACTTTTACTGTTGAACCCCAGTCTTTCTTTGGAACTACATCTTCAACTGAACCGTCTTTTTTTGTAACTTTGATGCTCAAAGCTGTCAAAGAATGTTTATTAGAAACTTTTGACTGAACACCAATTACATTAATCTTTGTTGCACCATTGTCCAAAAGTGTTTTACCTTTGTCATTTTTCTGATTCAACAAATCATCAATAACCAAAACAGATGTTTTTTCTACTTTTGGATAAACACAGAAATATGCATTTCCCCAAGATTCAACTTTTTCAATTTTGTCAGAAACTACACAGAACTGAAGCTTATCTTCAGCTGGTTCTTCATCAAACACGTATTCTACTGAAACCCAGTCTGGCTGAACTTCGAGAATTGGATAAGCCCACAAGTTATTCCAAGTCATTGTGATTGATCCAGCTGGTTTTGCTGGTGCATCAGCCTTCTTTTTTTTAGGAGCTGCAGTTAAAGCAAACAACATTGTCAATGCTACAATTGAAGTTAAAAGTTTTTTCATAAGTTATACCTACCTATTATTTAATTATTCTTTTTAGCGGAGAACCGCTTCAACTATTAATGATAAAGCATATTTAAAAAAAAGAAATAAGAAATTTCCCTTATAAAAAAAAATTATAAGTTTTTTTTAATTTTTTTATCTATACTTTGGCAGAAATTTTCAGTTTTCCTGTTTTTTGCAAAGTAAATGCTACCCCCCCCCCGTTTACTATATATATGTTTACGAATTTTTCTTCTTTGGTGATTGATATTTTTTTTTATTTACGCTATTATTATTTAGTTATAAGTAAAAAAGTTTTTTAATTAAAGATTTGTCGTCTGGGGATTTATTCCTCTTTTTTGTTTGCCTATCAGAGTTGATTGACAGGAGTTTTTTATGTCTCGCACTGATGAACAGTTTTTTTTAGAAAACTTAACTAAAATTAACAAAAACATCGAGATTATTTTTTTACTGTTTTGTCTCGTTCCTATTATTTTTATCCTCTTTACTTTAGTTGGACTTTGGGAAGTTTCGCACATTCATTCTTTTATTCTGTTGATTACATCCATTGCAACAACAATTGTTCTTCATTCTTTCAATAGAAATAACACTCACCAAAAATTTGCAATGTATTTTGGCATTATTATGCTTTGTTTTGAAGTTTCTTTTATGAACTACACAAACACTATCCGCCTTTTCATTTCTTATGCTATTGTGCCAATCATCTCTCTTCTATATTATAACAAAAAACTCACAATGGTTACGTGTGCAGTAAATTATTTTCTCATGATTTTTTCTTCATGCATCACAGCTACTTCTAAACTTGAAGTTATAACAGGAAGATTCACACCTGTCATCTGGTGTATTCAATTTGCTATAGGGTTAACAATTGAATCAGTTTTTCTGTTTGTTGCACTTTCAAATATATCTGACAGAATTCAAAAAACTCTTGCAAATCTTATGCAGACGTTTGATGAAAAAAATGATGCCCTTGATCAATTGAAAGACAGAAATGAACTTGTTGTTAGAATCAACAATGAACTTGAAGAGAAAAACATCGAACTCAAAGATACTCAATCCAAAATCATAAAATTTGTTGCAGAATGTCTTGGCAGCCATGATTTATTTACCGGTCGACATGCAATTCATACACAAAAATATGTAGAACTCATCTGTAAAGAACTTGTCAATAAAGATTTGTATACTGATGAATTAACAGAAAAAAATATTGATTATTTTCAACTTTCGGCTTTTCTGCATGATATCGGAAAAATTCACATTCCTGAAGGTATCTTAAACAAAATTGGAAAATTTACTCCAGAAGAATTTGAATTGATGAAAAGTCATCCTCAGGAAGGAAATAAACTGTTGAATTATCTGCCGCCTATTGAAGATGGAGAATTCAATAAGATTGCAAAGCAGATGGCTCTTTATCATCATGAAAAATGGGACGGAACAGGATATCCGTTTGGGTTAAAAGAATATGAAATTCCGCTTTGTGCACGCATTATGACTGCTGCAGACGTTTTGGATGCTTTGATTAGTCAGCGTCTTTATAAAGAGCCAATGTCGATTGATGAAGCTATTGAAGTTTTTGAAAAGTCCAGAGGCATTCATTTTGAACCGGCAATTGCGCAAGCAGTAATTGACAGTAAACATCTTATTACTCTTATTGATAATGATTTTAAAACTTCTGAAGCTGAAACAAATGCACAGGAACTTGAATGGTGGAAATCTTACCACGAAAACATCAGGCGCATTCAGCAGGCTCAACAGTAACTTTTAATAACAGATTTTTACAGAAACATTTTTGAAAAAAAATATCCTAAAACTGAATAAAAGCGAAAAAATACTTGTTATTTGAAAAAATAGTGATATAATATTAATATTCAACTTTGAAATCTAACACGAGTTTTGGTTTTCTGCTTGAAATTATGATAAAGTTATATTCAAGTGCAGCTAGAATCTGTGTTTTCTAAAGGAGGTGTGATAAAAAACATCCGTGTAATTTTTATCACACAAGTTTATTTCGTGCGTTGCACTTCATAAACTTGGATACGGTGCATCATTGCGCCGCCGCTAACGCAAAGTTTTTTTTAAGGAGTTATTTATGGAAAGAATGCAATGTGATAACTGTGGTCATGTTTATGATAAGGATGAAGGAGATGCAAAAAACAATGTAGCTCCAGGAACTGCTTGGGCTGATGTTCCGGCAGATTTTAAATGTCCTGAATGTGGCGCTGGAAAAGATAAATTTATCATCGAATAGAACTGTTTCTATCAACATAAAAAAGACTGTCCGGAATTCTGCAAAAAAATAATCTACAGAACTCGATTTCGGGCAGTTTTTTTTATGCTTCAAAATTTTTTTCAATTCTTTCTAAAAAATCCAGAAAAATCTGTTTTTCCTGATCAGAAAATCCTTTATAAAATGTAGACAAAAGTTCTTCTGAAATTTCAGATGTTATTTTTGTATATTCCATTCCTTTTTTTGAAAGCAGAATATATTTATTTCTTTTATCATTTTCATCATTAATAATTGAAACAAATCCTTCATTTTCAAGTTTTCGCACAAGTACTGTAGCAGTAGATTTATCTCTGTTTATTGCTTTTGCCAGTTCACCCATCGTCATTTTTCCATTCTTATTCAATTGGAACAAAATGTTTCCATGCGATGAGGCAAAATCATTAAACCCCTGTTGTTTCAGCTTTTCTGTCAAAAATGTGGCTGTTATAGTATGAATATGTGAAAGAAATGAAATGGAAGAATTTACGTTCATTTTTATAGTATATCACACTTTTTTCTTGTAATTAACAGATAAAACTGTTAAATTTAAAATATGTTTGGATTTTTGATTAAAAAGAATTTTTGTGACGGGTGGGATAATCTGCTTTCTGTTATCCTGACTAATGTTATTTTTTTATTTCTGGGAATTGGAATTGTTTTTCTTAATGCTTTTGCTTATCTTTCCGAGTCTCAGCTTTTTATGATTCTTGCATTTGTAATCGGTATCATCTTGATTTCTATTATTGCACTCGCTTATGGAGAATCGGCGGCAAAAATTGCCAATTTTGAGGGAATCAGATATGCTGACTTTTTTAAAGCTATTCCATCTGTTTTTAAGGATGCGCTTTTTTTAGGTCTTTTGACTAGTGCCGTTTTAATTATTTCTACTTTTTCTATCAGATATTATTGGTCTTTGAACACTATGATTGGAAGCTGTCTTGCCATTTTTATTTTCTGGATTGATATTTTTTACATTCTTTCTATTCAATGGTTTGTGCCGCTTCGTTCAATTATGCATAACAATTTTAAAAAATGTTTAAAAAAATGTTTTATCATATTTTTTGATAATACAGGTTTTTCTGTTCTTATTGGAATTTACGATTTAGTTTTAATAGCTCTATCAGTTCTGTTTATCGGATTTTTTCCATCGATAGCAGGTATTCTGATTGCAAACACAAATGCTTTGCGTCTGAGACTTTATAAATATGATTATCTTGAAGAACATCCTGAATTACAAACAAAAAAGGAACGCAGACAGATTCCTTGGGAAGAATTGATTTACGAAGATCGAGAAACTTTGGGACCTAGAAAACTTAAAAGTTTTATCTTCCCATGGAAAGATCAGGAAAACTAGATTTAGGAAATATATATATCTGACTTGCCAAATTCACATATTACTTTTGTCAATTTGGCATGTTCTATCTGTTCTATTGCTTTTTTATTTTTTCTATATAATTTTATCTCTCCAAAACCTGTTCCACCTTCCACAATGTTAATTATATTTCGATTGCCTTCTGGTTTTTCTATAATTCTGTTATACAATTCACTTAATTTGCAGAAAATATCGATATCAACAATATTCTGTTTATCATTCAAACTGAAAGACCAATGTAACATCTTGTCAGACTGATTTTCTATTCCAGGAACTTCCATGCAGTCATAAACACAACTATATAATCGTTTTGATTTATTTGCAAAGAAAGAAATGTCGAGATTTTCAAGATTTCCTTTTATGGAAACACGGTTTTCAAATACTCCTTGAATGCAAAATGCTGAATCTTCAAGTTTTTTTCCTGAAATCATGCTTACTAGATTTGAACAGTAGACATGAATTAACTCTTGTGGGTATGAATTTCCAAAAAAACGGTCTATATACCCTAAAGAAGTTCTTGTATCTACCAGATAATCTTCGCCATCAAAGTTTATTTTTCCGACAAAATCGGTTTTTATTCCAATTGGAAACCATCTGTAGGAATCGTTATGATATCCTTTCAGTTCACTTTCTTTAATTTTGTATTCAAGATTCCAAGTGGCATAGCCTTGCTGGCAGAGAATTTCTTTATTTTTTATTTCATCTTCATCTGTAATACTTATGAAACCGGATAATGTATTTTCTGTAAAAAGTTTATTTCCGATTTTTAATTCCATGTTTTTTAAATCAAAATCGACTTCATTTATCGGAATGAATTGAGATAACTGTTTGGATTTTTTTCCTAATCTGATTAATTTTACGGAACAATATGATGATTTAGGATAATCTTGTTCATTTAAAAATGAAGTATTTCCCAAAAGTGCGGATTGTAAATCTTCTGGTTTTATTTTTTTTTGTAATAAACTGAACAAAACTTTATTTTCTGAAAGATTTGGGTTTAAAGCTTCAAATTCCAAACAAAAAAAACATTCGTCTTTATTCTGCTCATTTATTCCTGGAAAAAAGAAACGCCAGAAATTTACTCCACTCTTCTTTTGAAAATTTGAAAAACCAATCTTATAGTCTTTTGATTTTATGCTTCTCTTTGCCATAAAAACACCTGTATTCAAAATTTACATTTTCCTAATAAGATTTTCGGTATTTTATTTTAAAATATTTAGAAAAACAGATGTTTTTATGAAAATTATTTTTGATTACTTAAAAAGTTTATTTATTGTCTTGTCTAACTCTTGCTGCTCTTCTGGGAAATTTGCATTGAGATATTCAAAACACTGAACGGCTGCACGCTGTGCATGTTCATACCATATTTCATAAAGTTCAGGTTTTAAATCTGGTCCAGGGAAAGGAGCGCCCTGAACATCTGATACTAAATCACGAAGCATTTTTATACATTGTTGTGTTTTTTTATCCATAATGCACCTCACGTTTAATTTTAAAATTATAATGGATTAATCAAATAATTTCCACTTTCTTTTATGTTTTCTGCAAGTTTTTTGTCACAAAAAATCGCTTTTGAAAGTGATTTCACGGCATTTTCATAAATCTGATTTGCAGCATTTTTTACATCTTCTGATGTCACCTGCAGGATGTTGTTTAATCTAATCTGCCTTAAATAAGAAGGATTTGCGTACAAAAGTCCTTCAAAACTGCGGCTTGCACGTTCCTTTGCTGTGACTGGAACAATGGCATCTCCGTAGCAGGAAACGATTGTTTTATCTATTTCTTCCTGCAAAAGTGGTTCAGAAGCTGAATCTTTCAGTATTTCCAAAAATGTTTCTAGAGATTTGTGCGGTGTCGGATCGCGGTATGTTGCCATGATATAACTGTTATCGATGTTATCATTCCATGCACCTGCCCCGTAAGCTCCGCCTGTTGTGCGGATTTTATCCCAAAGTCCGTGCATTCCAAGATATGATGATAAAATTGTTTCTGCAGCGGCCTGTTTTGTCAGATAATCAGAAGCTTTTGTGCTGCAAGCCGCAAATCCTGTTTGTGTTTTCATCGGGAAAATCTGGATTTTATCTTTCTGGCGCAAAATGTCACTTTGAGAAATGAAAGGTTCAAGCTCTTCATAAGTATAATTTTTTCCTGGCAGCAGTTTTGTGATTTGTGATTTTTTTGCAAAATTCTGGATAAGTGGCAAAAATATTTTTAATGATGATTCATCTGCTGTGATGTGCAAAATGCCGCCTGTCTTTCTGCAAGAGTTATAAATTTCTTCAAAATTTTTGAGCATTTTTTGAGGATTTGTTCTAGAATATTCTTTTACTGTCTGAAGCTGACTGACTCCATACATTATTTCTGCAATTGCACGATAACTGTTTGAACTGGCTCTTGCCCGGCGAATAGCATAATCTCTTGCCTCACTGATAATTTCGGATTTTTTTTCGGCAACGAGTTCCTGAACAAGTTTTTCAAAACGTTTGCCGTCTTTAAAATCCATTTTTGTGATTATCGTAGAAAATAATTCCAGACTTTCTTTTGCCTGACTTGTGAGGGCTTTTGTGCTTAATCCAAGCCAGTATCTGCCTATAAAATTCAAATCTTTATATTCATTTTTGATTTGCTGAATTTGAGGAACGGAAGAAACCTGTCCTAAATAAGTTTTTCCCCAAACATCGCCCATGACGCATGCTGAATCTGCGATACATTCATCCCATTTTTTGCCATTCCATCCCAGATTTGTAATAACATCTGCCATAAACGGAATGTACTGCAACTGTTTTGGTTCAAGATTATCGAAAGGAAAAAGAACATCAAAATAAAAAATGCCTTTTGTATCTTCCTGATTAATAAAAAGCGGAATTTTTGTGCCGTCTGCTCCTTCCACGAAATCAAGCTTTGTCTGAATTATTTCGAGTTTTTTATCAAGCGATGATAATTTTGTAGTCGGGATGCAAGCTGTTTCCTCAGGCGTTTCGACATGCTGCTGATAACTATGAAGTTCGTCCAAATCTTTACGAAGCTGCACTTTATCAAGATTCTGCTCGAGTTCTTTTATGAGTTTTTCTTCTGATTTTTGACGATTTATTAAATAATCAGGACTTGGTTCGCATACAAATTTTACGCAAACTTTGTCTTTTGAAAAATATTTTTTCATAAGTGACTGAACAAAATCAGGATTTTCTTTTATCTGCTTTTTGAGTTTTTCGAAATTCGTGATTGGAAACAAATTATGGCTGCAGGCATTTCCAACAGACCATCCTTTGAGAGTTTTTTCCATTATCTGAATGGAAACTGGTCCAAAATAACGATTTTCTTCACGGAGATTAAAATCGATGCCCATCACCGCTGAATCTATATCTTTTTGCGAAACTCCATTTTCCATTATTTTTTGAATAGTTTCTTCTATTATACAAAAAACTTTCTGTTCATTTTTTTTCTTGACACCGTTTATGCCAACTATAAAAACTTCCTGCGGATACTGTCCGAAATTTCCGCATGAAACTGAATCTCCAAGTTTTGATTCATTCAAAACTAATGAAACTGGAGAACTGTCATTTCCGCCCAGAACTTCTGTCAAAAAATATTTTTCAATGTCACTTTTTCCTGTGTACCAAGTCATTGCGACATAATTTCCAGTTGAACCTGATTCTGGAGCGATATCTTTTATTTGGACACTTTTTTCCACAAGATTTAACTGCTGTAATGTTTTAATTTCATCTTTGACTAAAGGAAGCGGATTTTCACAATTCGGGATTTCGTTTATGCAATTATATTTTTTTTCAATGCGGCTCATAAATCTTTCGTTTAGAAAATCAAGCTGCGTTTGGGTTGGAATATTTCCGTATAAAAATAGAAGACAATTATCTGGATTGTAAAATTTTTGATGGAAATCCAGAAATTCTTCGTAAGTCAATGAAGGAATTTCCAGAGGGTCACCGCCTGAATCAAAGGCAGGATAACTTTGCGGAAACATTGCTCTTACGTGTTTTGAAAATGAAACTTGATTGAATGAAGCGAAATTCCCTTTCATTTCATTATAAACTACGCCTTGAATGCTCAAACTGTCTTTTTCGTCAAGTTCCAAACGATGTCCTTCCTGCAAAAAAGTTGCATGGTCGAGTTTTGGAAAAAAAACGGCATCGGCGTAAACATCCATCATATTAAAATAATCAGACTGAACGACAGAAGCTCCAGGGTAAACTGTTTTATCTGGATAAGTGAAGGCATTTAAAAAAGTGTTTAAACTTGTGCTTGCCAGCGTTGAAAATGGTTCTTTCAGCGGATATTTTTCACTGCCACAAAGTGTGGAATGTTCCATGATGTGCGCTGCACCTTTGGAATCTTTGGAAAGTGTTCTGAATGCGAAGGCAAACAAATTTTCTTTATCATCCTTGATAATATGATACACTTCGAGACCTGTCTTTTTGTGGCGCAGAAAAACGCCCTTTGCATTATAATCACACAAATCATCGATTGAAAGAAGGATGAAACCGTTGTATGTTTTTCCAATATTTGTTTTTGATGTAAAGTCGAACATTATTATACTTCCTTGATCTTTATGTTATTTTCAGATGAATTCCTGTTGATTTCTTCCTGCTACGAGTAACTCGCCTTTTTCGAATGAATTGCGTAGCTTTGCGAAAAATTGTTCGGTAATTTCAGAACAAAGTGATTTTGGCATGGGTTTTAAAATATCTTCCTGTTCAAGAATTTCAATTCTTCTGTTGCTTGAAACATTTTGCAATATTTTTTCCCTAAAATCTTGAGGTTTTGCTGCTATGAGATATGCGATTTCTTCGATTGTATGTTCGGCAAGCCAATTTTGGATATATCTGTCATCTGCATTAACAGCATCTTCGAGTGTAAAAAGGCGACTTTTTATGTCTTCGCCTAAATCTTTGTCTTCTTTTGACAGATTTGAAAGGATTTCGCGTTCAGATGACAAATCCATTTTTTTGAGAATCTGAGCAAGTGCGTTTCTGCCGTCGATATTATCTGCCTTTTCTACAACCTGATTTTGGAATTTTTCGTGCATTGCCTGATCGACACGACGCAAAATATCTGAATCGATGGAATCCAATTTGGCTAACCGAAGGACAATCTGTTTTTTTTCGTCAGGTTTCATCAGATTGATTACTGAAGCAGCTTTTTTGGGATTGATTCTGGAGAGGACCATTGTCTGCACTCCGATATTTTCATCTTTCAGCAAAAGATAAATGCGTTCGCTATCAGCTTGATTTAAATAATCAAATGGGATTCTGCCTTCGTTTGGAACGGTTTTCTGCAAAAGTTCTGCTGCACGTTTTTTTCCGTATGCTTTTTCGAGCATTTCTTTTGCAGTTTCAAATCCGCCTTGAGTTTTGCTTTGGATTGTAAGTGCATTAAATTCTTCAAGGATAACGGCTGCTTCGTCGTTGCTGACTGAACGAATTGATGCTATTTCGGGAATTATTTTTTCTATTTGGTCTTCTTGTAGATGAGGAAGGATTTTGGCTGCTTCGTCTTCGCCTATAAGTAAAAGAAATTTTGCAACGCGCCGATAAACTGAATCTTTTCCTGAAGAATCTGGTTTTTCGACAGGAACTTTTAGAAGTCCTCCACTTTTTAATAAATCTGCAGCTTCCTGGAGCTGTTGATTTTGAGATTTTTTTGGAGGTTGATTTTGTTTTTTTTGGGTTTGATATCCTCTTATGGACACATTTGGGATTGTGCTTTGTTGTTCTAGATTTTGTTCGTTTTTGGGTAATTCACTGTTTTTTTGATACGCAGCTGCACGGAAATCTTTTATATTCATGATTATATATTATCACAATAAAGGCACGGAAATCAATTTGAAAAGAAAAAAAGAAAGAGAGGGAACTCGAGTATAAAATGAGGTGTGTCCCTGCTTAAATTAATGTTTAATTTAAAAGGGACACGCCTCTAAAAAGGGACATACCTCGCAACTTTAAAGATTTTCTGACTTGAAGTTTGTGAATTTTGCTTTTGCTTGTTTTTGGGCAAAAAGGCCTTTGAATACTCCGCAAAAACCACATGCTACTTCTGAAGATAAATATCTTGTATCGGCTGATGTAAGAAAGATTTGCTGAATATTTCCTTTTTTGTCTTTATATTCAACACTAAAACTGTAATTATATGGATTAGATGTAACTATCAGTTTAGCATTTTCTTGAGGAATTTCTTGTGAAGCAACAATCTGACTGACAGGTCCTATCGTAATTTTCGCAGTAACAAAAGTTTTATTTGATTTTTTTTCGAGGAAAATATCATAATGATGTTTTGGATCCATATAAACAGTCAAACCCGCTTGGGAATGTTCCGTTGATTCTATCAGCTGACAATCAACTTCTGTTTGTTCATTGAATTCACTCTGCCTGATTCCTATAAAAGTTGGACTTTTTTCAAGAGTATCAATTGTATGTTCGCCAGAAGTGAGTATGAATTCTTTTTGAGAAAGGCTGTAATTTTCTATCTGAGGATTGCATAAAAAGCACCAGTCAAGTTTTATGTCTGTTGTTTCAAATGTTTTTTTGTACGAAAAGTTTTGTTTTTTGAACTGATGACTTTGTGGGATTTCAACTTCCATCAAAGCCTGTCCAAAGCCCATTTTCTGGTTATATCCATTTGCTGTTTTTTCACCATAAAATGTATTTTCCGGTTTATCATATTCTGTTCCGATATAGAACCATCCATCCTTCCATGTAACTGGTTCTATACATGTTTCCCGTCCCAGATGATGAAACGGCATGTATTTATCTATCTGTCTGAAAGCAAGATGACAGAACCACCAGCTTCCGTCTGATGTTTGAAGAATATCTCCATGTCCAGCTCCTTGTAGCTGATATCCGCCCATATTTCTATTTGTCAAAACTGGATTCTGTGGAAACGGTTCGTAAGGTCCTTTTATATTCTTTGATCTTGCATAGTTTACCATGTGACCATATTCAGTTCCACCTTCTGCATTTAAAAGGTAATAATATCCGCCTGTTTTATATAAATGAGGAGCTTCGATGTATCTGCCACCAGTTCCATACCAAAGAGGTTCATTTTCGGTGATTTTTTTGCCAGTGGTAATGTCTATCTGACTCATCTGGATAAAAGCTCTGCCCTGTTGGTCGTTCCCATTCGAGATAAAATAAACTTTGCCATCATCATCAAAAAAAAGAGAAGGATCAATTCCGCTTTGTTCTACTTTTATAGGTTCAGACCATTCGCCGTAAATATCATCTGTATATACATAAAAATTTCCGATATTTTCTACATTTGTAACAACCATGTAAAATCTTCCATTGTGATAACGGATTGTTGGTGCGTAAATTCCAGAACCTGTGTTATTTTTTTCCAAAAGAAGCTGGCTTTTTTTTGTCAGGCAATGACCTATCTGTTTCCAGTTGATTATGTCTTCAGATTCAAAAAGAGGAACTCCTGGAAAATATTGAAATGACGAACAAACCATATAATATTTTCCATTCGGTCCGGCACACATACTTGGATCTGGATACATTCCTCTTAAAACTGGATTTTGATATTTCATTACATTACCTTCCTTATAATATTATTTTAAACTTAATCGCATGAGCATTTTTTTTTATTAACCTAATTCATTAAAATGATAAACAATTTTTTTTTAAGTGTAAAGAGGCATCTTCAAAGCAAATTGAAACTCCGGAAAATAATTAGTTAAAATAAAAATAAAGACCTGCTATGAAATGTCAATCAGATGATTGAGATTTCATTGCTTTTTCAG
>CAMEET010000069.1 GCA_945915085.1 uncultured Treponema sp.
CTCCGACATTTGGAACATAATCTAAATCACAACCGTGTTCCAAATCAGGTTCATCAAGATTGATTGTAGGCGGAACAAAACTTTCTTCCATTGCCTTTACGCAAAATAAAGCTTCAATTGCACCAGCAGAACCAACCATGTGACCTGTTTCACTTTTTGTAGAAGAAATTTTTAACTTATAAGCATGTTCACCAAAAACAGACTTAATCATTGCGGTTTCTGCAGTATCATTTGCACTAGTAGAAGTTCCGTGCGCATTGTAATATTGAATATCTTCTGGTTTCATTCCAGCATCTTCAAAAGCTTTTTTCATAGCAAGAACACCGCCTGCTCCATCTGCGCAAGGGGCTGTAATATGATATGCATCAGAACTTGCACCATAACCAGCAACTTCTGCATAAATGTGCGCACCTCGTGCTTTTGCATGTTCATATTCTTCCAGAACTAAGACAGCAGAACCTTCGGCCATGACAAAGCCGCTGCGATTTTTATCAAAAGGACGACTTGCTTTTTGCGGTTCATCATTAAATTTTGTTGTCAAAGCTGAAAGTGCCTGATAACAGCCGATATTAAACCCTGTAATATTTGCATCAGCACCACCGGCAAGACAAACATCCATTCTGCCAAGACGAATCATATCAAGGGCAAGACCGATTGCATCTGTTCCAGACGCACAAGCAGTAGAAAGTGTCCATGCAGGTCCATGAATGCCAAAATGAATGGCAACATTTGCAGCCGCTTCGTTATTCAAAACAAGGGGAGCCGTTAATGGAGGAATTCTGTTTACACCGCTTGCAGGGTCAAAATATTTCTGATAAGCAATATTTAATTCTTCTGATAATCCTATTCCAATTCCAGTAATAATTCCAGCATTTTCATTTTGTAAAGTTTCTTTTGTAAAACCAGCATCATTTACCGCTTCAATACTCGCACCAAGTAAGAATTTACTGAATCTTCCAATTTTTCTGGCAATTTTTTTATCAACTCCATAAGGTTCAAGAGAAAAATTTTTTACTTCGCCGGCAATCTTTACCATGTGATTTGATGCATCAAAAAGTGTGATATTTGAGATTCCACTTTTTCCGTTTTTTACAGCATCCCAAGTATCTTTAACATTATTTCCGCACGAAGAAACAGCTCCTAATCCTGTAATAACTACTCTTTTTTTTGTCATTTTAAATATTCCTTCTTTGTATTTTTAAACCGTAAACACAAAACAAATACCAGTTTCAATTTCGAATTTTTGTTTTTATCACACAGATTCGATTTTGCTAACGCAAAATCACCTGACATTTTTGTAATCCTGCGTATTTATTAAATCTAACTCTTGAACCACCTGATTTCAAAGAAAAATCGTTCCTTAAAATCAAAAACTTGAAGAAAGTATCAACTTTCAAAAGGTTTTGATTAGTCCGCGCCAAGCGGACAGTTAAATAAAAGAGTTTCGCAAGAAACTCGAAGTTTATTCAAATGGCGCAATATTAGCCATTTGAATAATACGTTAGATTTTTCCAATCCCTGTGATTTTTTGTTGTTTTATATTCCAAACAACGTCAAGAATTTAAACTCGAAATTCAACTTACTATTTTAATTATAGCACAAATCTTTATATTGTTCAAATTTCAAAAAAACGCTATACTACTGTTTATGTAAGGTTTTTATTTTCGGAGTCCCGCGACAAGGATAGTAGCACCGCCGAAGGCGTTCCGAAACGTAACGAAGTGAAGTGAAGGAATGAGCCGCGGTTAGTCGGCGAAGTGCGAATAGCCTGTTTTTGACTAGTGAGCTTGTCGAACTGGTAAAAAGTCGCCAAGATTACTCTAAAAAATGATAAACTGATTTATTTTATTTCTATTATAATGAGGTAGATTTCAAATGGCTTTTGTTGATGAATTATTGAACAAAGCAAAAGCAGCTGGCAAAACTATTGTTCTTTGCGAAGGTGAAGATAAACGTGTTGTTGATGCAGCTGCTCAGATTGTAAAAGACGGAATCGCCAAAATCATTTTAATTGGTTCTGACGACGATATTAAAGCAAGCGGTTCTTCTGCTGATTTAAGTGGAGTTACAATTGTTGACCCTGCAAAAGACGCAAATGCAGATAAATATGCTGAACTTTTATATAAAGCTCGCGAAGGAAAAATAAATAAAAAAACAGGACAACCTGAATATGCTGATGTTGCAGCCGCAAAAGCCGCAATTTTACAAGACCACACAATGTATGGTGCTTTGATTTTAAAGGCTGGAGATGCTGACGGTTTTGTTTCCGGTGCATGTCATTCTACTGCAAACACACTTCGTCCAGGACTTCAAGTTATCAAAACTGCACCTGGTTTCAAAACAGTTTCAAGCTGCTTTATCATGGTTGCTCCTGAAAGTGGAAATAAATATATTCCTGAAGGCGTATGTGTTTTTGGTGACTGCGCAATAAACATTGAACCTAGTGCTGAAGAACTTTCGGATATTGCAATTGCTTCTGCTGATACTGCCAAAAAAATTGCTGGAATTGAACCTCGCGTGGCAATGCTTTCTTTCTCAACAAAAGGTTCTGGAAACGATGCAAAATACTATGACACTGTTTCTAAAGTTCAGAAAGCGACAGAACTTGCAAAAGCTGCTGCTCCTGATTTGGCTTTAGACGGAGAATTCCAGTTTGACGCTGCTGTTGCTCCTGAAGTTGGTGAACTTAAGGCTCCAGGAAGTAAAGTTGCAGGACATGCAAACACATTTATTTTCCCGAACATAAACGCTGGAAATATCGGTTACAAAATCTGTCAACGCATGGGCGGCTGGATGGCAATCGGTCCAATCTGTCAGGGTTTTGCAAAACCTTTGAACGACTTGAGCCGCGGTTGCAATGTTGATGATATTGTTGCGACTGTTGCCGTAACTGCATTGCAGGCATAAAAACAAAAAAAAATCCGTCTTAGGGGGACGGATTAAAAAAAACTGTCACAAAATAGAATATTTCAGGTGATTTTGAACTTTTTAATCATAACTATTATATTCTTTTTTATGATAGAATTTGCATTATTCTTTGTGGGAGGGAACAATGCACCGTAGAAAAAAACTAAACGGCATAAAAGTCGGAAAATTAAGTATCTTTTTTGTATTTCTCGGTTCAATCTGTACTGTTATGCTTTTTTTGAGCACGCTGAGAATTCAAAAACAATATGAAATTTCTGTTCAAACTGGTAAAGATTATTCTGAGTCAAGTAGAGTTGTTTATGATTTCTTGAGTACAATAGAAAAACTTTCGACTTATTCAAGTCTTTTTATTATGAATTATGATTTGTCACAGCTGCAATTGTATGCTTCGGAAATTGAATTCACAAAATCAAGAGAAAAAAGTCTTGAAAAACTGGAAATTTCGCACATCAACGATTACCCTGATGTACAGTTAAGAAAAGCTTATGAACAGTCAATTATTCTGTGTAACTATGAAATGTATATCATGAAACTTGTCTGTACAGGTTTATCTCTAAAAGATGACGTTATTCCGCAACTCATTTCAAAAATTTCACTTTCGGAAGAAGATTTAAAGCTTGATAATCAAGAAAAAATTATAAAAGCAAGAAATCTTTATTTTTCTGACCAATATCTTCTTCAAAAAGATAAAATTTCATTTTTTGCAAATTCTGCACTTAATTCACTTGTTAATCAGAACATTTTAATTCACAAAGATATAGAACGAAATATTAAAAAATACCATTTTTTTCATTTTTTTAATATTTCTATTTTATTCTGCATAAGTGTCATTCTCACAATCATCTCTAACTTTATGATTCTTGTTCCTCTTTTAAGGAACATTGAAGCTATAAAAAAAGAAGAAAAAATGAAAATCGCTGGTGCTTTTGAAATTCGTTACATTGCTTCTGTTTATAATTATTTGTTCGAAAAAAATGCAGTTGTTGCGTCTGATTTAAAGCATAAAGCTGAACACGATCCTTTGACTGGACTTATCAATAGAAACGGATTTGACAAAATAAAATCTGTATTAAAAGATACAAGTGAAGAAATTGCATACCTTCTTATTGACATTGACTTTTTCAAAAAGATTAATGATGAAAATGGTCATGTTATTGGAGATAAAGTTCTCAAAAAAATTGCAGATTTACTTTCTGTTCAATTCCGCACTACTGATTATGTTGCAAGAATTGGTGGAGATGAATTTGCTGTAATCATGACAAAAATTGGAAATACTCCAGAAAAAATAATCCAACGCAAAATAGACGAAATCAATAAAACTTTGCAGACTATTGAAGACGGACTTCCGCCAGTTTCTTTGAGCGTAGGAGTTGCTTTTTCTAAAGATGGTTTTAATCCAGAAATGATAGAACATGCGGACAAAGCATTATACAAGGTCAAAAAAGGTGGCCGCTGCAACTGTTCGTTTTTTGAAGAATTTTCCATAGAATAGATTAATCCAAGAAAAAAATGAGAGACAGAAGACAATAATTCAATGTTTTTTTACATTGCGATTTTGAATTTTGCACCTCCTGCGCAATCGCTAACGCGAAGTTTCTATAGGAGGTGTAATAAAAACTCTGTCTGAGATGGCGTTAGAGTTTTTATTCAAAAGTTTGCGTTGCAAACTTCATTATTAACTGCACATTCTCATTACATTGCGAATGTGCGTAAAAAAGTTAGATCGGAAGTTGATACTTCCTCATTGACTTTTTATGGGAGAACTAAATGGCTAAAACAAAACCTGCACAGCCAGCTGTTTATGATGAAGACAGCATTTTACATCTTGACGGACTAGAGCACATCAGACTGCGTCCAGGAATGTACATCGGCTCACTTGGTGACGGTTCAAATGAAAATGACGGAATTTATATCCTTTTGAAAGAAGGTATTGATAATGCCGTAGATGAATTTTCTCAGGGTGCTGGTACCAAAATTGATATTGAAATTAAAGACGGCAGAGTAAAAATCCGCGATTTTGGACGTGGAATTCCGCTTGGAAAACTTGAAGATTGTGTGAGCAACGTAAATACTGGAGCGAAATATAATACCAATGTATTTAAGCAGGCAATTGGAATGAATGGTGTCGGCATAAAAGCCACAAATGCACTTTCATCATATTTTCGTGCTGCTTCTGTTCGTGACGGAAAAATGGCTGTTGTTGAATTTTCAAAAGGCGTTAAAATTTCTTCAAAAACCGGGAATGCCAAACCTGGAGTTCCAAACGGTACATATCTGGAATTTGAACCTGACACTGAAATCTTTGGAAAATATTCTTTCAATATGGAATATGTGGAAAAAAGGCTGTGGAATTATGCTTACTTAAATCCTGGCCTCACACTCAAATGCAATGGAAAGGAATATTTGAGCGAAAACGGAATTCAAGATCTACTTTTGAGCGAAATGGGCGGTAAAAGCAAAGCTCTTTATCCAATTTTTAACTATTGTGGTGATAACAATCTTCAGTTCGTATTAACTCACGGTGCCTCTCTTGACAAATACATTTATTCATTTGTCAATGGACAAAGTACAGATGACGGTGGAACTCATGTTACAGCCTTTTTGGACGGTTTTACAAAAGGCGTAAATGAATTTTTCAAAAAAGAATATGATATCAAAGATGTGACAAGCGGATTATATGTTGCAATAAAACTCGGGATGGATAATCCTATGTTTACATCTCAGACAAAAAACAAACTTGGAAGTGTTGAAGTTCGCGCTCCAATTATGAAAGAAACTCAAATTGCCGTTGATGATTGGCTTCGTCACAATCCTGACATTGCAGGAACACTCGAAGAAAAAATCATAAAAAATCAAAAAGCAAGAAACGAAATCAATAGTGTAACAGAAAAACAGATTCGAGAAGCAGAAAAATCGGTTATGCTCAAAATCAAAAAACTCAAAGACTGCCGTTACCACTTGCAGGACGGAGCAAAGGGTGCAAATTCCATGATTTTCATCACCGAAGGAGATTCTGCAACTGGTTCAATGGTAGGAAGCCGCGATGTTTCCTATCAGGCAATTTTCAGTTTGCGTGGAAAACCAGAAAATATGTACGGACGCAAAAAATCTGCACTTTTTGAAAATGAAGAATTAAAAAATCTTACTTTTAGTCTGGGAATTCAAAAAGACATAGAAGGTCTTCGCTACGATAAAATCATCATTGCTACAGATGCCGATAACGACGGTTTCCATATCAGAAATCTTGTGATGACTTATCTTCTATTATATTTCGAAGAACTTGTACTGACAGGCCACGTGTATATTCTTGAAACGCCGCTTTTCAGAGTACGAAACAAAACTAAAACAGTTTACTGTTATTCGGAAGAAAGTCGCGACAAGGAAGTTGCAAAAATGGGAAAATCTGCAGAAGTTACGCGATTCAAAGGATTGGGAGAAATTAATCCTTCTGAATTCGGGCAGTTTATTTTCCCAAGAAAAGAAGGTGAATCAGAAGATAAAGGAATGCATTTAACACCTGTGACAATTCAGAGTATAAAGAATGTTCCTGAAGTTCTGAAATTTTACATGGGAAAAAACACTCCAGAACGCCGTGATTTTATTGTTCACAATCTGGCACAGGAAATTGATGCATAAAAAACTCCGTTCAACTCTTTTCGAGTTAGATTTTTAACATTTGTGAGGTTTTCTTATGATAAAAAAAATTACTTTCGGCAATCCTTTTGATACAGAAAGCGTAATAAAAGATATTCCTTCCGAAAAAGACTTTTCTTTTTTTCCTGGAAATTTTACAGATATATCAAGTTTTGAATGGAATTATCAGCTTGAAGAAAATGACATTGTTTACGGTCTTGGCGAAGTGATGAAAGGTATGAACCTTCGAGGTGGAAAATATGTGAGCTGGTGTCTTGACCAGCCAAATCAGGATGAAAATACTCCGAGCCTTTACGGTGCACACAATTTTATCATCATTTTTTCAAAAAATCCTTTTGCCGTTTATTTTGATTATCCTGGTCAAATGGAATTTGATATCGGTTTTACGTTGCAAAATGTTTTAAAAGTTTCAACTGAAAAAAAAAGTATGAACATTTATCTGATTACACCTGAAAGTGCAGAATCTCAAAATCAGAATGACAATCAGAATGATAATGAAAGTCAAAATCAAAAAGGTCACAGACTTTCTTCGCTTGTTCATCAGTTTAGAAATCTTATAGGGCAAAGTTACATTCCTCCAAAGTGGGCTTTTGGTTTTATGCAGAGCCGATGGGGATATAAAAATCAAAATGACATCGATACTGTAATTCAAAATCACAAAAAAAACAGTCTTCCGCTTGATTCTGTGTGCATGGATATTGACTATATGGAAGATTACAAAGATTTTACTGTTGATGAAAAGAAATTTCCAAACTTTTCAGATTATGTCAAAAAAATCCGAAAAAATGGTATAAGACTTGTTCCGATTATTGATGCCGGCATAAAAAAGCAGGACGGTTATGATGTTTATGAACAGGGAAAATCGTTTTTCTGCAAAGAGATAGATGGAAAAGAATTTGTTGCAGGCGTCTGGCCGGGAGATTCTGTTTTCCCTGATTTTCTGAATAAAGATGCCCGTGATTTTTTTGGTGCCAACTATAAAAAACTTACAGATTTGGGAATTGAAGGTTTTTGGAATGATATGAATGAACCTGCAGTTTTTTATTCCAAAAAAAGTTTACAAAATGCATTTAACCAGATTGAAAAATACAAAAACAAACAACTTGACATTCAAAGCTTTTTTGCTTTCTCGGGACTTTCGTCATCATCGTTAACAGAAAAGACGACACGATGCTTTTTTATCACAAAGTTTCGCAAAAAACAGCAGGAGATTTTGCAGCTACTAGACCAGATAAAGATGGAAATGTACTTGTTCAAAATTATCAGGTTCATAACATTTTTGGATACAATATGACAAGAGCAGCCGCAGAAAGTTTTTTGAAAGAAAATCCGAAGGAACGCAAACTTTTGTTTTCCAGAAGTTCATTTGTCGGCGCACATAGATATGGGGGAATTTGGACAGGAGATAATCATTCTTACTGGTCAAACATTCTTTTGAGTCTTCATATGATGGCGAATTTAAATATGACAGGATTTTTGTATTCTGGAAGCGATATCGGTGGTTTTTCAAGCGATACTTCCCGTGATTTACTTCTGCGTTGGCTTGCTTTTGGAATTTTTACACCGCTATGCAGAAATCACAGTGCTGATGGAACCAGGCTACAGGAATTCTATCAGTTTGAAAATGTTTCTGATTTTAAAAGCATGCTTGATTTACGCTATGCACTTCTTCCATTCCTTTACAGTGAATTTGTAAAAGCTGCAAAAACAAATAAGATGTATTTCCGTCCACTTTCATTTGATTACGAAGATGATTCTCGCGCGTTACATACTGAAGACCAGATTCTTTTAGGTGAAAGTCTGATGATTGCGCCTGTTTATGTAAAAAATGCAATCGGAAGAAATGTTTATCTTCCAGAAGACATGCTGATGATAGAATGGAAAAATTCGCAGGTAGTTAGTCAGAAGACTTTACAGAAAGGCGATTATTTTATTGATGTTCCGCTGACTTCAGTTGTATTTTTCATAAAAAAAGGAAAAATTGTGCCTTTTGCAAAACCAGCTCTAAATTCCGCTGAAATAGACACAAATAATCTTACTGTTTACGGAGATGCTCCAGAAGGAACAGTTTACGAACTTTACGAAGATGACGGTTTTACAACTGACATAGATTTGCAAAAAGGGATTAGAAAAATCGAAAAACATTCTGCGAAATTTTAATCTTTCGAAAATTTTTATTATTTGATTTTCTCATTATTTTCTATTATATTAATGTTATGGAAAAGACAGTTTATATTATTGGACATAAAAATCCTGACACTGATGCTACGGTTTCTGCTGTTGGATATGCCAGACTAAAAAATCTTTTAGGTCACAAAGAATATCAGGCAGCTCGGGCAGGTCATTTAAATCCACAAACTTCATATATTTTTGAAAAATTTAATGTACCGCGTCCTGAATACATCCCCGATTTGCTTCCAAAAGTTAAATATTTTATGCAGGATAATGTCGAAACTGTAAATCAAGATGTTTCCGTTTGGGAAGCAATCGGTCGCATGGAAAAAAATGAAAACCGCGTCATGCCGGTTGTGGATAAAGACGGAAAATATCTTTCGCTTCTTCATTATTCTGGCTTTGCAAAAGGCGTATTGACAATACTTAATCCCGAGAAAAACCATACCTTCACTACAAGTATTGATTTGATTTTAAAAACTCTCAACGCACAGCCTATTATTCTCAAAGATGAAAAAAAGACTTTCAAAGCTTCGATTCATGTCGGTTCGTCTGAACTTGAAAGTTTTGAAAAAAGATTGAAATCGCACGAAAGTGAAAATATCATTGTTATTGCATCAGACAGAAAAGATATTCATCGTCTTTGTATTGAAAATAAAGTAAAACTTCTCATAACTACAAGCGGCTGTGTTATTGATAAAGAGCTTCGTGAACTTGCTGAAAAAAACGGAGTTTCAGTTATTGTAAGTCCATATTCCACTTCGCCAACATCTATGCTCATTGCTTATTCAATGCCAGTGAGTGTAATGGGCGATAATGAGATTACGACTGTTTCCAAAAATGATACAGTTTCTAAAATCAAGGAAATTCTGCGCGATGCTCATTGCAAATATCTTCCAGTCGTTGATGAAGATAACAAAATTGTCGGGATGATTTCGGAACACGATTTATTAAAGGAACCGAACATTCAGGTGATTTTAGTTGATCACAATGAAATTTCTCAGGCAGTTGAAGGCGTTGAACATTATGTAATTCAGGAAGTGATTGATCATCACAGGATTGGTGCAATTCCTACAAAAAATCCAATTACGTTTATAAATAGACCGGTTGGTTCAACATCAACACAAATTGCAGGTCTTTACCGCGAGAATAAAATTTCAATCCCAAAAGACATTGCTTCCCTTTTATTATGCGGAATTCTATCTGATACTCTGATTTTGCAATCTGCTACCACCACAGATATTGACAGGGAAATGGCAGAATATCTTTCGAGCATAACAGATTTGGATATTAAACAACTTGGTAATGAAATATTAATTGCAGGAAGTAACGTAAAAGGACGCAGTTCGAGTGAACTTATCCATCAGGATATGAAAGAATACACTGAAGGAAAAGTTTCGTATACTGCCAGTCAGATTGAAGTTGGAAATCCAAAAGAAATTCTTGAAAGAAAAGAAGATTTCATTTCAGAACTCGAAATTGAACGCCGAAGCCACAAAGCACTTTTTTCATGCCTGCTTGTCACAGATATCACAAAACTTTCCAGCGTTCTTTTGATGGTGTGTGACCCGAAATTTGAGCAGTTCATCACCTTCCCAAAGATGGATGAAAATGTTTATTATCTGCAAGGTGTAGTTTCAAGAAAAAAGCAGCTCATTCCGCTAATCACAGAAGCTGTGCTAAACTATCAAAAATAAGCAGCACGTACAATAAGTTGTAACCCACAGTTATGTAGACGCCCGCTACTTGAGACGCTTGTTTGGAAATTCTATAATATGGACTTTAGCTATATAAATTTTTTGTAAAATTTGATATATTTAAAAAGTTGGGAGAAAATATGTTTCAGAACTTCTTAAATAAAATCTTAGAATTTTCAGACAACGGTTCTTTTAAGGAACAGACGAAGAAAGTTATTGAATATGTAGATTCCTTATCTGATAATGATATAAAAATAATCGTAAAAGAAATCGGAACTATTCCAGAATGTATAAAAGCAAGCTCCTCTGAAGAAAAACTCTTTTCGAAATCCTCTGATGTTATTTTGGCACGATGTTTCAGAATGTTAGGACTAAAATCAAAAGCTATAGCAGAACGTGCCGACAGTGCAGATGTAATCGCAGAGAGTTTATATCATAAATATAGTTTAGTTGCTGATGCAAAATGCTTTAGAATGAGTCGAACAGCTAAAAATCAAAAGGATTTTAAGGTAGCTGCTTTAAGTAATTGGCGTGGGGGAGAAAATGAATATGCAATTTTAGTCTCTCCGTACTTTCAATATCCGAAATCAGAGAGTCAAATATATAAAACGGCTTTAGACGACAATGTATGCTTATTTGCATGGGAACATATTTCAATTCTCTTGGATAATAACATTTCTGAAAATGAAAATTTTTCTCTAGAAACAATTTGGAATAGCTCATCAATGCTTGTCAGGGATTCTAAGATTTCTTATGAAAATGCAAAATGTTGTTTCCTGCCTAAAATCAATTCTTTTGTAGCAAAAAAATTAGGTATGGATATTTCTTCATTCTTAAAACTCTTAAATGAGCAAAAATTGATTATTGTAAAACGTGGCAGTTTGGAACTTGCCTATTGCGAAGATAAAATTGAAGAAATAAAAAAATATACCCATGAACAGGCAATTTCTGAACTGATAAAAGAAACAAAATTAGAAGAGAAAATTTCTGTAATTAATTCTTATCTGTCAAGTTTAGGAGATGTCGATGAATAGAGTTGAACTTGGAGATTCTCTCGAATTAATAAAGACTCTTGATGATGAATCAATTCATCTTATTCTTTCTGATATTCCGTATGGAATTAATTATGATGAATGGGATGTTCTTCATAATAATACAAACAGTGCCTTGTTGGGTTCTAGTCCTGCACAAGCAAAAAGTACCGTTTTTAAAAGTCGTGGTAAGCCTTTAAATGGCTGGTCAGAAGCAGATAAGAAAATTTCAAAAGAATATTATGAATGGTGTTTAAAATGGACTCCTGATTGGTATAGAGTATTAAAACCCGGTGCAAGTTGTTTTATTTTCGCAGGTAGAAGAATGGCTCATCGTTGCATATGTGCTATGGAAGATTCAGGCTTTATTTTTAAAGATATGATTTCTTGGGAAAAAGATGCAGCTGCTTATCGCGCACAAAGAGTAAGCTGTGTTTTTGACAGGAGAAATGACACTGAAAATTCTCAAAAATGGGAAGGTTGGAAAATTGGAAATCTAAGACCCCTTTTTGAGCCCATACTTTGGTTTATGAAACCGTATCCAATCGGAGGAACACTTACTGATAACATAATTAATTATGAAGTAGGCGGTTATAATGAAGCTGCATTAAAGCAATCCGATACGCTAAATTCTGGTCTTGAAATTTGTTCCAATATATTAAAAGTAAAAACCGAAGCTTCTGATAGAGGTTTACACCCTACACAAAAAGCTGTTTCATTAATGGAAACATTGATTAAATTAGTTACTAAAGAAAAACAAGTTGTTTTAGATCCTTTTTGTGGTTGTGGAACAACTTTAGTTGCAGCAAAAAATCTGAATCGGGAATATATAGGTTTTGAAATCAACAAAACTTACTACAATAATATTCTTAAACGCTTATAGCAAAATCACATAACACATATAAGGCCCCAAGTTGTCAATACTAATTCTAAAAAAAA
>CAMEET010000070.1 GCA_945915085.1 uncultured Treponema sp.
TGTAATCCATCAAAGTTTCATTTCCAGCCAAAACTGAAAAACCACCATTAAAAGGATTTTTTCTGAAAAACATATCAAAAACAACTTTCTGATTCATGTTGTCTTTCCAATAGCCCTGAGCCATAGTAAGTTCATAAAAATCAGTAAAAAGTGCACTAGAAATATTATCATTATTCATTTATTTTCTCCATAATTATATGGTCTTTTGTGATATTTATAAGTAAACTCTGCTACGAAAAATCTTCCTGCGAATCTGCTAAAAAATGCAGTAAAACGCCATTTAAATCGGTAAATACAAGTTTTTTTACCTTTAAAGGCACGTTTTAAGCAGTGTTCAACAACTTTTTTTGGTTCAATTCCTCCCTTTACTTCCTTTCTTACACCATTTGAAGCAATATTTGCAAATTCAGTACTAACCGAACCAGGGCAAAGGGCACAAACTTTAATTCCTATTTCTTTAAGTTCAGCGGCCAGTGCTATAGAAAAACTCAAGACAAAAGCCTTTGATGCAGCATACACGGCAAAATTTCCAAGAGGCATAAATGCTGCCAGAGAAGAAGTGTTTATGATAATCGAATTTTTGTCCATAAATGGAAGTGAAATTCCACAAATTCCAGTAACAGTCGTACAGTTTAAATCAACCATCTGCATTTCTTTTTCAACAGGAGTTTTATCAAAAGGACCGTATGTTCCAAATCCTGCATTATTCACAAGAATGCTGATGTTCAGTTTCTCATTTTCAGATTCAAGATTTTGTTTTTCTTGAAAGAAATATGCATTCAGAGAATCAACACCGTTTTTTCCGCTCAAATCCAACGAAATTGTTTTGATTTTTTTTTCTTTAGAAATAAACGAAAGTTTTTCAGCAAGATTATCAAGATTTTGTTTTCTTCTTGCTATGAGCCAAAGTTCATCAAAATAATTCTGAAAATTTTGTGAAATTTGAAGTGCGAATTCGGCTCCAAGACCTGAACTTGCTCCAGTAATTACGGCGATTTTTTTCATATAATTGATTATATCTCAAAATACTTTTTCTTTCAAATACCATTTTTTAAATAAGATTTTTCACTGGTTCACAAGAAAACTAATTCATTATATAATAGAAGAATGTTGCGTAAAATCCAAATCTTTACATTATTTTCAGTTTTATCTTTTTTATTTTTATCTTGCACAGACAAACAGACAAAAAAAGAAATCGAAAATCATAAACGTGCTTTTGAATTTCATCAATATGTAGTGCAGATTCAAAAAGAAAATGATACAAAAATTCAAAATTATTTTGAAAAACTTACTCTCGAACAAAAAATTTCTCAAATATTTATAGAAAATCTGGAAGGATGCACAAAATTTCGTTCGTATGAAACAGTCGGAAAAATGAATGGCACAAAAGATGATACTCCTTTAATTGCTGGAGGATATTTGTTTTTTTCATATAATATTGCACAAACTCCAGAAAAACAAAAAGAGTTTGCACAATCAATTCAAGATTATTGTGATGAGTATGATTTGATTTATCCATTTCTTTGTGTAGATCAGGAAGGAGGTTGGGTTTCCAGATTGAAAACCCTAAATGACAAACTTCCATCCAACAAAGAAGTCGCAGAATCATATTCTACTGAGCAGGCTTATCAATTATATCAAAAACAGGCAATTCAGATGAAAAACTTAGGATTTCATATGAATCTAGCTCCTGTCATGGAAACAGAAACTTCAGATAATTGTGATTTTCTAGATGGCAGAAGTTATGGTGATTATCAAAAAGTTATTGATTATGGACGTGCTTGCATAAATGCGTATCAGAATAACAACATTTCGACTGTTATAAAGCATTTTCCAGGGAATACAAATACTGATCCCCATTCAGGATTGCCAGAAATCACACTTTCCAAAGAAGATTTAGAAAAATCTATAATGTCTTTTAAAAATATTATACATTACAATCCTACCGCAGTTTTGATGTCGCATGCCAGAACACTTGCAATCGATAAAGAAACTCCAGCTTGCCTTTCCAGAACATGGGTAACAGATATTTTGAGAAATGAATTTGGTTTTGAAGGTTTAATAATTTCTGATGATATATTGATGGCAGCTCTCGCTGAAAATGGTTTTCCTCCACAGAAAGCAGTAATTATGGCTATAGAAGCAGGTGTTGACTGCATAATGATTTCTCAAAAACGTTTTGCTTCTTCTGCTAAAATTCTGTATGATAAAGCGCAGACAGATACAAAATTTCTTGATTTACTCCAAAAAGCTTCTTACAGAGTAATAAAATACAAATTCGACAACGGATTATTAAAGATATGAAACAAAAACAAAAAAAACTGACAGGAAAAGATGGTTTTGAAAAATACTATCAAGATTTATATGGCTCTAGATGGCAGGATTTAAAGAATGCATTTCAAAAGGAAAATAATACTGTTGAATATTTTGTAAAAGATGCTCAAAATCCATATTATCTTGACAGTGCTTCAATACTTGCAGCTCTTTGTCTGCCTGTAAAAAATGCAGAAAAAATTTTAGATTTATGTGCAGCACCTGGTGGAAAAACTGTAGTTCTCGCTTCAAGAATGGATGACGAAACTGAACTTTATGCTAATGAACGTTCTGCTTCCAGAAAAATTCGCTTACAGAATACTATTGCTTCATGCCTTCCTCCAAACATAAATTCCCGCATCAGAATAAGTTGCAGCGATGGAGCTACATGGTGTAAAAAACAATCAGAATGTTTTGATAGAATTCTTGTTGATGCACCGTGTTCTTCTGAGCGTCATGTTTTTTTAGATTCAAAATATTTAGATCAATGGACTCCATCCAGAATAAAGACAGTTACAATGCAGCAATGGTCACTTTTATCCTGTGCATTCAGACTATTAAAAGAGGATGGCATAATGGTTTATTCAACTTGTGCATTATGTCCTTCAGAAAATGATTTAATGATTGAAAAACTTATCCAGAAATTCAACAGCAAAAATGAATGTATAGAATTTCTTCCAATAAATTATGATATAAATGAAATAAAATCTTTTTGTTCAGCAAAATTGCCTGACTTTGAAAGAACAAAATATGGAGCTCAGATTTTACCAGATATTCAAAACGGTGCAGGACCGATTTATTTTTCTATAATAAAAAAAACAAAATCCCTTTTCTAAAACAAAAAAATGATTTAAAAAAAGTTGCAGATTTGAAAAATAATAAAAAAATTGGTAAAAATAACATCAAAATAGACAAAACTACTTGATTTTTTTTGAGAATACTTTAAAATATTATAGTTATGGAAAAGGAAGAAGGTAAACTTCAGCGGATTATTGAAATAGAAAAACAGCTCGGTGAAATTCAGGATGTTGATGTTCTCCTGGAACGAATTCTCACAGAAACCAGAAAAATCGTGAATGCTGATGCTGGTTCAATATATGTTACTGAAGGTCAAAAATTAAAAATAAAATATGGTCAGAATGACACTCATTTGAAGGAACTTGCACCAGGTGAAAAACTTCCATATACATGCTTTGCTTTTCCTATTAACGAAAAATCAATTTGCGGTTATGTAGCTTCAACTGGAAAACCTCTGAATATACATGATGTTTATGAAATTTCTGAAAACCAACCATACAAGTTTAATAAAAATACAGATCTGACAACTGATTATAGAACAAAGTCAATGTATACACTTCCGTTACGTATGGCAAATGGTAATCTTCTGGGAGTTTTGCAGATAATAAATGCCAAGGATTTAGATGGAACGGTAATTCCTTTTGATGAAGAAGCAGAACTTTTGATTACACATTTTGCATCTTCTGCTGTACAGGCATTGCAGCATGCTTATCTTACATCAAATATGGTTAAGCGAATGTTGAAAATGGCAGAATTTCGTGATCCAAAAGAAACATATCCTCATGTTGAACGTGTTTCTTCTTTTTCTCTTGAGATTTATGACAGATGGGCTTTTAATCATAATGTTCCAGAAGAAGAACAGCACCGTTATCGTGATAATCTGAAAATTGCTGCAAAATTTCATGATGTTGGCAAAGTCGGTATTTCAGATGTTATTTTAAAAAAGAGTTTTCCTCGATTTACTGAGGAGGAACGAAACATTATGAAAGGCCATACTTGTATTGGGGCACAGTTATTTGATCCACCTGAATCTTTTTTAGATGAAATGTCACAGGAAATTTCACTTCATCATCATGATAGATGGGATGGTGGAGAAATGGGGTACCCTGGAAATATAGACTTAAAAACTTTTTCAATAAAAAATGGGGTAGTGCCAAATTCAATTCCATTAAAAGGTAATGAAATTCCACTTTCAGCAAGAATTGTTGCAGTTGCAGATGTTTTTGATGCTTTAAGTCACAAACGATGTTATAAAGAATCTTGGACAATTGATGATTCTTTTGACGAAATTCAAAATAATGCAGGTTCGCAGTTTGATCCGGAAGTAGTTTTGGCATTCATGCAGGTAAAAGACAGAATTTGTTCAATTCAAATGGCATATCCTGATGTTGATGATGAATAATTATTTTTTGCAATTTTTCAATAGTTTGTTAATTTCACGATCAAAGGTATTTGCAAATAAAGAAAACAATTTTTTATCATAACCGTTATTAAAATGTTTTACCAGCCCAATTTCCGCTAATTGTAGATTAAAATCTCTTTCACTTAAAAACTGAGCAATATTTTCAGAATTAAAAACTGTTCCTCTGTCATTTATCGTTGTAATATGTTTTTCGACAAGTTTAGATGCAAAAACAATATCACGTGTAATGACAAGATCATTTGATTCAACATTTTCAAAAATATAATTGTCAGCAGCATCTTTTTCAGCAGAACAAATTTTCATTTCATAAGGAAAATTGGTATCGCAGTGAATTTTTTTATTGGCAGCAAGAATGATTTTTAAATTATATTTATTTGACATTTTTATTGCGTGGTTTCTGACAAGAGAAGGGCAGGAATCTGCATCAATCCAAACAGTAAAAAGAGACACTTATAAAACCTTATCAATTTTTTGAATCATTTCAAGAGTAATACGTTGAATTTCCTCGGAATCTGTCGAACTTTCTGAAACTTGAGGTGCATTTACATCATTTTCCAGTGCAATTTTATTCTGTTTTTCTTTATAAAGTTCATCACAAATCATTATTCCTGAAAGAATTGCAACCTGTAATGATGATTTTATCGAATCGATATTTTTTACATCATCAGTAATGCGTTTGTAATAACCTAAGAGTTTTTCAAGATATTGATTGTCTTCATTTGCCTGGATAGTAAAAGATGTTCCAAGCATATCAATTTTTAATCTACCCATATTCTAAAAAATATCAAAACTTAAATCATCATCTGACTCATCAGAAAAATTTTCTTCAGGCATTTGTTCGAAATCTGGAAAATCATCCTGTTGAACTTCTGGGACATTATCAAATACTTGAGAGCCGGCACTGAATAAATCATCTGAAAAAGCTGAATCATTATCAGACTGTTGAGAAAGATTATCCATATTTTCAAATTTTATATTTGAAATATCTTCCTGATGTGTTTCAACCTGAGCAGAAGAATGATTGTTATTTGATAAAGAATTAATAGTAGTTTGTTGATTTGAAATCTCGTTGGTAGAATTATTAGAATTTAATATTTGATTGTTTTTTTGTGTTTCAATGTTAGATGTAACTTGACCGACATTTGTTTGTTGAACAGACAGTGAAGAAACAGTTTCTAACACAGTATTTTCAATAGAACTCAATCGGTCAAGTGCATTTTTGATTCCATTCTCAATCTGGCTCTGATCTGATTCAAAAGAAGAAAGAAGCTCCGACTTGCTTGAAAGCGAATTTGTGAGCTCGTCACATTTTTTGCGAAGAGCATCGTTTTCAGCCTGTAACTGTTGAATTTTGGCAACAGCACTTTCAACTTTTTTTTCTAATAACAAAACCTGATCGAGTGAAATCATTTTTGGAAGTCCTTATTTAGATGCTACAGCTTTTTTTGCAGCTTCTACAACTGCTTTGAAAGCTACAGGATCTTCAATAGCCATATTAGAAAGAGCCTTGCGGTTCAATTTAATACCTGCTTTGTTAACTCCATTAATAAACTGAGAATATGTCATTCCTTCCTCACGAACTGCAGCATTAATACGTGCAATCCACAATTTTCGGAATTCACTTTTCTTATCATGACGATCAACATAAGCATGATTTAATGCTTTTGTTACAGCGTCTTTTGCTGGTTTATAATTTGATTTTCTGTCGCCACGGAAACCTTTAGCAAGTTTCAAAATTTTAACACGGCGATTTTTTCTTTTTGTTCCGTCTATTGCTCTTGACATTTATTCACCTCATTAACCGTATGGAAGCATCTGCTTTCTGATTTTTTTTGCATCTGCTTCAGCTACATAACCTGTAGCACGAAGATTTCTCTTTCTTTTTGGAGAACGTTTTGTCAAAATATGACGAAGGTTCTGTTTCTTGTGCTTAACTTTTCCACTGCCAGTTAAAGAATAACGTTTTGCAGCAGATTTTTTTGTTTTCATCTTAGGCATTTTCTAACCCCTTATTTTGCGGCTTTTGCTGAGATTGTCATTGACATGTTTCTGCCATCCATTGCAGCAGGCTTTTCAATGTTGTACGCCGAGGTAAGTCGCTTTAACACCTCATTGAGAACTTCATAGCCGAGTTCAGTGTGAGCCAGTTCACGTCCGCGAAAACGGATTGTAACTTTTACTTTATCACCTTCGTCAAGAAATTCCTGTATATGTTTGGCTTTTGTATCCAAATCTCCTGAACCAATTTTTGGTTGCATGCGGATTTCCTTCAACTTTAATACCTTCTGATTCTTCTTGGCGTCACGGAGCTTTTTTTCCTGTTCGAATCGGTATTTGCCATAATCAAGAATTTTGCAAACCGGCGGGTTAGCATTTGGTGAAACTTCAACAAGGTCTAAGCCTTTATCTTTTGCCATTCTGAGAGCTTCGGGTGTTGGAACAATACCCAACTGATTTCCCTCTTCGTCAATAAGACGTACTTCTCTAACACGAATCATTTCATTAATTCGTTGACCTTTGTTATTATTATTATTCACGTATGCCAATTATCCTCCTAGTGTTTGAAAAAAACTTGTGCGTTTTTAAAACACATTTTAACATATAGCGTGTATCTTTGTATTATAGTAGTTTATTTTTTTTATGTCTAGTATAACATATTAATTTTGAGTAAAATTTGATTATTAAAAATGTATAAAAAGCACACTTTAATGTATTTTACAGGCATTTGATTTAAACTTTTTTTTAAATTATAAATTATGTATGGCAGAATTTGTTTCAACTTTTACGACAGGTTTTAAAAAAGTGGTGGAAAAAAATCTTCCAGAAATTGTATCTGGATGTAAAATCTTGAATATTTATGATGGTATTGTCCACTATAAATTCAATGGTAATTCTCATGATTTAGAAAAAGTTGTTTATTTTAACAATACTTTTTTTGTAATAAAATCGTGGTGTAATTTTTCGGGTAATTTTAGTACGATGGTAAATGATTTTTGTAGCGAAAATAAATATTTGCTGATAAGTAAAGGAAGCTTTAGAACTCGTTTTGTAAGAGAAAATCAATTTGAAAAGATTGATAAAAAACTTGTCATAAAGGTGGAAGAAAATGTATTAAAACGCTCAAAATTAAAAATAGACAGAGTTTCTCCATCTACAGAAATATGGTTTGATATAAGAAGAGAAGGTTTTGCTTTTTGCGGACAGTTAATTTCTAAAAGAGAATTTACAGAAAAAAATCTGAATAAAGGTGAATTACGTCCTGAATTGGCTTATTTAATGTGTTGTTTTGCAGAATTAAAAGAAAATGATGTTATAGCAGAACCTTTTTGCGGATATGGTTCAATTCCAATTCAACTTGCGAAAAAATTCCGTTTTTTACATCTTTATGTTAGTGACATTGATGAAGAAAAAATTACTGCATTAAAAGAAAAAAAATATTTTAAGCAAAATGATTTTGTTTCTATTGAAGTTCAAGATGCTTTTTCTTTAAAACAAATAAAAGATAATTCTGTTGATGTTATAATTTCTGATCCGCCTTGGGGATTTTTTGAAGATGTAGGCGATATTGCTTTATTTTATGATAAAATGTTTTGTTCTTTTAAGCGCATTTTAAAAAATGATGGAAAAATGATAATTTTATCGGCTAGAAAAGATGAATTGGAATATGCTGCAGAAAAAAATAATTATAAAATTATTGAAAGAGTAGATACTTTGGTTAATGGAAAAAAAGCTTGTGTCTATATGATTATTTGATAAAATTCGCCAGTGGGGTGTGGAATGTGCAGGGTTTAATGTGAAACAGCGCACCGAGGCTTGAACAGGCGCGTAAGCGAGCCCGTTAGGGCCGAGCCGAATAGGCGAGCTGTGAAAGGCGACTGGGACAAGTGATGTTTGCTGAAATTCTATTAATTAATGATTTTTATTTTTTCTTCGGGACATTTTTGAAAAAAATCTTTGATGCGGTCTTGTAAGTCTTGAGGGGTTTTTGCATTTAAAAATTGAGTTTGGGCATAATGAGAAAATTTGAAATTTTGCGAATAATATGTAAAAAATCTTTGTAAACGTGTTTTCCAAAATTCCTGCGGCTGATATTGCTTAATATCTTCTATATATTGTAGCGCGATTTGTTCTAGATTTACTGGAGGCAAGGCATTTTGTTTGATTTGTGAAAAAATCCATGGCTTTTGAACGGCGGCTCTGGAAATCATTATGCCATCTACGTCTGGGGCTTTTTGTAATGCTGTTTTATAAGTCTGGAGGTCTTTTACGTTTCCGTTAAGATATACTTGTATTCCATGTTTTTTGTATTTTTCTGCTAGAAGTTGACAGAATTCATATCTGGGTGGGCGGATTAATTTTTCTTTTTTTGTTCTTGGGTGAAGCGTCAATAATTGAACGCCTTCTTCTACCAGCATATCGCAAAAGTTTAAAAGTTTTTCTGTGGTAAAATCTTCGTCGCCAAGTCGTAATTTTACGCTTAAGCGTTTATTTGTGTTATTTTTTTGATTATACGACTTTATTGTTTGAGAAACGGCTTTTACCATTTGCTGTGTTTCTGTCTGGTCTTTTAGCATCCACGAAATTCCACTTCCGTGTTTGTAAATATCTGGAGCGGAACAGCCCATGTTTATGTCTATACCGATGCCTTCGAGTTGAATGAGAATTTCGGCGGCTTTTTGCATTGATTGTGTTTCATGTCCTGTTAGTTGCCATACAACTTTTTTTGGTGCTGGTGCAGGATTTATGTAAAATTTTTCGAAAGGACCGTTAACTAATAATGTTCCTGCATTTATCATTTCTGTAAAGTATTCATCACATCCTCCAAATTGTTCCAGCAGGATTCGAAAGGCAGGATGTGATATTGTTGCCATGGGACCGCAAATTAATTTCATTGTTTTATTATAGCAGATTTTGATTATAAAAAAAAGATTCAACTACTTTTGATAAGGCAAAAGCTAAAAATTATAGTGATAAATTTATTGCGGCATTGTACATTGAAGGTCATATTTCGGAAGAAAATGCTGAATATAATCAAAAATGGCTTTTGTCTACCATAAATAAATTAAAACAGAACAAAAAAAATGTTGCACTTGCAGTTTATATCAACTCACCTGGTGGAGCAGTGTACCAGGCAGATGAAGTTTATCTTGCTTTGCAGGATTATAAAACTACTGGAAAACTTGTTTATGTTTATCAAGGTCCAATGGCTGCCTCTGGAGGATATTATATTTCTTGTGCTTCTGATAAGATTTTTGCAAATAGAAATACTTTGACAGGTTGTATTGGCGTTATTTCAGGAACAACATTTGATATGACAGAATTTTTGGAAAATATTGGCATTAAAACTGAAACTATTCATTCTGGAAAAAATAAAAATATGATGAATTTTAACGAACCTTTTACTGAGGAACAAAAACAGATTATGCAGTCAATTTCTGATGAATGTTATGAACAGTTTGTTTCAATTGTGGCAAAGGCTCGTCGGTTAAACTATTCTCAAGCTGAAAAACTTTCGGATGGAAGACTTTATACTGCCAAACAAGCTTTAGAACTTGGTCTTATTGATAGAATAGATTCTTGGGATAATATGATTGAAGAACTTTCTGAAGAAATTGATATGCCTGGTATTAAACTTCAATATTTTAAAAAAGAAAAGAAGAATAGTTTTGTTGATTATTTAACTGGAAAAGCAAAAGATTTTCAAAATGCTGCCATTGCTGCTAAGATGGGGTTACCTGTTAGTATAATTGAACAAATGAATCGAAGTAATTTGATGCCGCAATATCTTTTGCCAACGGCTAAATAAAAAATCAGATAAAAAAATTGCAGAGAATTTCTTTATTTTTATGTGTTTCATGCGAAATATTGTTCAGAAATCTTGCAATTCTTTTTATTGTGCGTTTTGTAACTGATATAATGCTATTCTCAAAAACTTATTTATTGATTGTAATAATTTTTATATTTTTGAAATTCGACTTATTGATTTTTTGCAAATATTTTGTTAGAATTTCTAAGAATAAGTTCCTTAAAATCATAAACTTGAAGAAAGTTTCAACTTTCGAAAGTTTATGATTAGTCCGCGCCAAGCGGACAGTCAAATAAAAGAGTTTCGCAAGAAACTCTAAGTTTATTCAAATGGCGCAATTATAGCCATTTGATTTAAACGTTTCTTTTATTTGAATTACATGATAAAGAAAATGTCAACTAATGATAAAAGTAATTTGAATAAATAAGTTAGAAAAGTTTATGATGAGAGTAACAGCTAAATTGAATGGTCAGAAAAAACCGTCTGGTCTTTCTGATAAAAAAAAAGTATCAGAGATAAAATCCGCAACTTATAAGACACAAGTTACCTTTCCTATTGGTGTAAAACTTGCAATCATCATAGGATTTATTGTTCTTGTTTCTCTTGGTTTAGTAACTATTTTGAATAGTCATTTTATTGGACAAGATGTTCAGATTACGGCGGAAAATTCAAATCTTTCTATAAATACACGCGCTTCTAGCACAGTAGAAGATAAGTTTAACACGGTGCGCTCAAATGTGTTTCAACTTCTTGATCTTTTAAATGTTGCAGGAAGCGGACGGAATGCAGCCATTGTACGGCAAGCAGAAGCGTTTTTCTTTGAAAGAAATCAAGACATTGCTTCAATTTTTATTCTTTCTGCGGACAGCATTTCACGGCGGAACAATACAGATGTACGCATTTTGAACAACCGTTTTTTTATTTCGAATGAAATTGACACAGGTGCAATGGACACTTTTCTAAAGGTGCAAGAAGATGCAGTTCGACGTTCAGCAGGCGGAGAAACTATTGCGTTAAATGCTTCGCCGTATTTTGAAATGCCTGTAATGTCGCTTCTTTTTCCGTATAGGGAAAACGGCCGCGAACAGACCTGTATAATCACCTTTTCAATAGAAACAATCTCCGATATTTTAGGAACCGACAGCGTAAACACTACATTCATAATAAACGATTCTGATGAACTTTTGTGCCACCCGGAAACAGAGCGCATCCTCCGCGGAGAAAGCCTTAAAAACGATCCGCTAGTTATGCAAATGCGCTTTAACAACCAAAACAACAACGACAGCCGCCAGATTCCTTACGAAACAGAAGATGAAAACGGAAAGAAAAGCCGCTTTTACGGTGCATACGAAAAACTTTCGTTCGGAGACATAGTAATCCTTACGACAGTTCCGTTTGACACGATTCTTGAAGGCGTGCGTACAACGAGGAAAAACAACATTTACCTTACCTGCATCGTTTTTTTCCTTTCGATTATGTTCGTCCTGATTTTTTCACGATTTGGAATTTCACGGCACTTAAGAAAACTTACGGATGCGGCAAACGAAATTAAAAATGGAAATTTTGACACTCCTATCATAACAAGTTTGAATACAAAACGCCGAGATGAAATTGGTGTTTTAAATCAGAGTACAAAAGATGAACGCGAATTTCTGAACCTGTTTGCAAAGTTCACGAACAGGGGTGTTGCAAAGGCAATTGCACGTAAAGAAATTGATTTTGACCCGCATTTGAAAGATGTTACGATTTTTTTCAGCGACATACGGGGCTTTACTGCAATAAGTGACGGTTTTAAAAACCGCTTTGCAAATGATTCTCCGCGAGAAATCATCGCATTTTTGAAGGCTCAGTTCTACTAAACAACTGAAAAAGGCAAACTGGGACGCTGATGATAGGACTTCCGCAGAACCTTTTTATTTGTTGTTACAATGAA
>CAMEET010000071.1 GCA_945915085.1 uncultured Treponema sp.
GAGATTTGATTTAATTCTTCAGTTTTTTCAAGAATTCTTGCCTGCGAATAAAATTTTGCTTCCAAAAAATCAAAAAGATATGAATTGAAAGTCAGCAAAAATCCTGCAAAAAGCACCAAAGTCATCAAAAAACTCAAAGCAATTTTTTGCACGGAAGTCATTATTACAAATAGATTATCGGTATTTTTAATTCATTTCAATATGGTTTTGAATAGATTTTAATCTAATTATTTATTAAAATAAAATGCAATATTCGGTAATAATTTTAAACTTTTACAAAAATTATCTTTCAAAATAATGACAAAGCAGGAACTTAGAAAACAGATAAAAGCAATTCTTCAAACTCATCAGCCTTTTTTCGAAAGTGAATCTTTCCGCATTTGCAAAAATATTGTTTTATCCGATTATTACCAAAATGCACAGATAATTCTATGCTACATGGCTTTACCTGATGAAGTGAACCTTTTTCAAATCATTTTACAGTCACAAAATGATAAAAAAAAGATTTTTGTGCCAAAAGTTCAGACAAAAACAACAAATATGGATTTTTTTGAAATTACAAAAAATATTTCCCTTACAAAAGGCAGTTTTGGGATTTTAGAACCAGATTCCTCATCCACACCTTTTGATTTTAAAGATTATCAAAACGAAAATATTTTAATTCTTGTTCCAGGACGTGCTTTTTCAAAAAATGGGGAAAGACTTGGACGAGGGAAAGGTTATTACGATACTTTTTTAAAAAACAAACTCCGAAACTGCATTTCAGCCGGAGTCTGTTTTCCTTTTCAAATTGTAAATGAAATTCCAGTAGAACCTCATGATTTAAAAATGGATTTTATGTTCTATTAAAATGTAAATGTTGATTGATGATTATTGATTTCTTTTTACCAAATTAATAACCATCTGACATTTCACGGTTGGCATCCTTTCTGCACAAATCATCATAAACAAGAGAACGCTTGCGTAAATCTTCTTTGAGTTCTTTTGGAAACGGCATATTTCTCCAGAAAATACCACGCACTTCTTTATCGAGGCGTTGAACTCCATTTGATTCTTTTGTCATCCACAAAATATAATCTTCAATAAAAAATTCTTTGATATCACCTTTGACTTTCAACTGTTCCATATGCTGATAATACTGACCTGTCAAACCTTCTTCCATCCAGTAGTATGAAGCTTTTTCTTTTGCAACCTGCCACCTTAAATCAGCAAGAGCAGTCAAAACGGCTATTTTCAAATCTTTTGGATACATTGGAATTACAATACGCCCGCGACTTGTAACTCTATTATATCGGTCAAAAGGTTCCCAGCAAAAACCTCTGTCACCATAAGTCGGCACGAGTAAAATATATGGAACAATTCGATGAGGAATATTTTTGTGAATTCTACAGAAAACTCCAGGGTCAAGCGATTCTACCCAACGTAAAACTTCAATAACATTTTCCCGAGTACCGGTTCCTTTTTCCGTACAATGATAAAATTCTCTTGTAAAAATCGGAAATTGATTTCCGCGCCGTCCAACCGTCATTTTTGCCATCTGCCTTACAGTGTCAAATTCAGTTTTTACCGCTTCAGAATCGTGCTGTACAACAGCTTGCCCACCTTTATCAGTGATTTTTTCACTTAAACTGTCACAAGTTGATTTAGCTTCCTTGAATTCTTCCAGCGTTTTAGCCAACTCTTTATCATTTCTAGAATATCTGCGCAAAAGTTCAGTAATTTCAGGAAGCAATTTTCGTTGAATTTCTGAAAGAGCTGCCGTATGAGGTTCAAGTCCCATAATCGGAAGATGTGAAAACAATTCCTTCATTTTATTATTCAATTCCATTTCGAGCATATTACGTTCATTTTCTTTGATGCCCAAAAGATTTTCCACACTTTGCATTTTTCCTGAGTTTTTGGACTGCAATTGCAGTAATCTTGACTGCTCCACTGAAGCAATTTGTTCAGATGTCATATTTGAAGTTCTAACCTGCTTTTTTTCATCAGTTGCAGAATTTGCCATTCGACCAGATGCAATCTCTTTGAACCATTCATCAACATACAAAATAGGTTCCTGAGGACGATTTTCCACAAATATTCTTGAAAAAAAATCTTTTGTTTCTGCTTTAAACAATGACGGAAGAACAACTCCAAATCGAACGAGCATTTTCTTTGGAAGAGGAACATTTGGATCCGTCATTTTTGAAACCATTCCCCGTAAAAGTTCCCAATATGGAGTAATAAGCTGCTGACGGAATAAAGCCCTGTCTTTTGGATCTTTTGTTGTAAGATATTTTGAAAGAAGCTGATGAACACGCTGTGCATATTCATTTTCTCCAGTTAAAGCGATTTTGTAATATTTTGTGTCATCAAAAACAGTAAGTGGGGTTTGATTTGTAAATTCAGTGATTGGCTCAAACTCTTTTTGCGACAGATTAACTTCATGAATAGATTTTTTCTTCTGGATAAGTAATTCATCTTCAGAATAATCCAAAAAGACCTTTTTTTTAAATCCTTTATTATCATTATCAGAAGGCAATTCTTCTAATGGTTCAACGCTATTTAAGAGTGCTTCAATTTCGGGATCCAAGTTTTCCATATGAATAAACCTCCTTAAAACTGTAAAACTAAAAAATTATAACATGGAAGTTTTACAATACGTCCGTACTGGCCAGACAATTCAATAAATGAGTTTCGCAAAAACTCAATAATTAATCATAACCTATAACTTTATAAAAAACAATGTTAACACCCAAACTATATGAAAATCATTTTTGAGATGATTTCTTCACCAGATAGTCAGAATAACCGTCTTTTTGTAATTTTTCTTCCATAATATTAATTTCATTTGCCGGAATATTTTTGATTACAACCCGTGTAATTTCACCTTTTGTTCTCAGAACAATATTTGAAAAACCTTTTGACTTTAATTTTTTTGCAGCCGTTCTAGCATTTTCTTTATTTGAAAAAGATCCCACCTGAATATCCCAAAAAGTTCCAGAAGGATATTTTTTTTGAGTTTTTTCAGATTCAGATTTCTCCACTTTTTCCATATTTTTTGCATTAGTTGTTTTTTCACTTTTAAATTGTTCGAAAGACGGAATCTGAAATTTCTTACCTGTTTTACGTTCCATAATCTGACAGGCACTTTGTGCAGTTTGACGACTTAACGCAGTATCAGCCCCCAGTTTTAGAATTTCTATCTTTACAACAGCCATTCCAGATTTTATCATATCAAGTTTAACAGCAGCTGCTTTTGACAAATCAAGTTCCCTGTCTTCCACAAAAGGACCGCGGTCATTCACACGAACAATCACATTCAAATTATTTGCAAGATTTGTAACTTTTAAATATGTATCAAAAGGTAAAAATTTATTTGCACAAGTAAAATCGTTCATATTGAATATTTCACCGTTTGAAGTTTTTTTGCCATGAAAATCATCCGCATAAAAAGAAGCAACCGCTTTTTCTTTGTAAATTTGCGCAAAAAGTCCCGATTTCATAAAAAACAACATCACAATAAAAAAAATAAATTTCCTACAAAAGTTCCAACGAGATTTTACATCAAATTTTTTTTCAAAAATAGCAGCCTGCATAAAAGAATTATCGGTAATAAAACAAAATTTATTTAATTTTTCAAACATATCATTCAAAAAAAAATAATCAAAAAATCAGCAACCAGTTGAAATAAAAACCAAAATATGATATATTAATTTTATGCCTTGGGGAATTAGCTCAGCTGGCTAGAGCATCGGCTTTGCAAGCCGAGGGTCAGGGGTTCGAACCCCCTATTCTCCACTAAGGTTTCTTTTATCTTTTTACTTTTTTCCCCATACAAATTAATTATATCAAATTTTTTCCGCAAAAGAATTACTCTTCCAATTCTAATTTTTCTTGATTAAATAAAAGGAGGGGGTAGTCTCCCTCAAGCCCCCCAATTGATTTTGATCTGCTCCCATAAAATAAACACATGGAAAAACGGCTGGTGTTAAAAAGGGGACAGACCTTGCGTCTTTATTTATTCAATCCTGTTAAATAAAAAATAATTATTTGCTTTTTTTCTGTTTTGGAGTTATCATAATCACTACAACGTTGTAAAAAAAATTAATCCCTCTGAAAACAAGCAGATTGTAAATTTTCTATTCTTTATTTTTTTTACAATCTATAAAATTTAAAAAATAAAATTAAGCAGGCTCAAAATATGGTCACTTTAAAAGATATTGCGAAAGAGTGTAATGTTTCATTTTCAACCGTAAGTAAAGCATTGAAAGGAAGTCCAGAAATCAGTGCTGAAACTATAAAACTCGTTCAGAATAAAGCTCAGCAAATGGGATATCATCCAAATCTTGCCGCCAGAACTTTACGCACAAATAAAACTTACAATATTGGTGTCGTCTTTGAAGATAAAACTGGGGCAGGACTTCAGCATCAATATTTTGCAAAAATTTTAAGTGGACTTCAGAATGTTGCACAAAATAAAGGTTACGAAATCACTTTGACTTCCAGAACTGATGATAAAAATTTTGATTACTATAATCACATGAAAGGACGAAATTTTGACGGTGTAGCAATTTTATCCGCTGATTTCCACAAAAAAGGTATTCAGTCTCTCGTCCAAAGTGAAATTCCAACTGTAACTCTTGATTATTTTTATGACAACAATCACACTTCCATCATGAGTGATAATGAAAAAGGCATGACTGAACTTGTGGAATACATTATTTCAAAAGGTCACAAAAAAATAGCCATGATTCATGGCGAAGACACTCTTGTAACTCGTGAACGAAAAAAAGTTTTTGAGCAGGTTTGTGCAAATCACAATATTCAAATTCCTTCTGAATATTATGCTCAAGCTCTCTATCATGATATGATGACAAGTGCAGAAGCTACAAACATTCTACTTTCTCTAGAAGATGCACCCACATGTATTATTTATCCTGATGATTATTCTGCTCTTGGTGGAATCCGAGAATTGAATGCACGAAAACTGACTGTTGGCAAGGATATAAGCATTGTCGGCTACGACGGAATCATGCTGACTTCTCTCATGCTGCCTCCACTCACCACTTATGAACAGAATGGTGAAAAAATCGGCCAGATTATGGCTCAGGCTCTTATTGAAAATATTGAAATGGGTTCAGATTATAAATCTACAAAAATTATGGTTACCGGACGACTTTTGAAAGGCGGTTCTGTTGCTCAAATCTGATTTTCTATCAGAAAAAAATGAATTCCTGTAAAAAATCAGAAATCAACTTGGAAATCGCCCTAAAATTGCAAAAGTTTTTATTTATTTTTTAATCTTTTCATTGCAAAATCATTTATTGTGTATTATAATACAAATACTACAACGTTTTCGTTATAGTATAACCTTTTTTTGGGAGCAAATTTATGCAATTTGGTCATTTTGATGATGAAAAACGCGAGTATGTTATTGAAACTCCTCGCACTCCATATCCATGGATTAACTACTTGGGAAGTCAAAAATTCTTCTCATTGATTTCGAATACTAGTGGCGGCTATTCTTTTTATACTGATGCACGACTCAGAAGACTTACACGCTACCGCTACAATGATATGCCTTTGGACAACAACGGTCATTATTTCTTTATCAAAGATGGCAACACTGTTTGGAATCCTGGCTGGCAGCCATGTCAAACTGAACTTGATTCTTATGAATGTCGCCATGGTTTTGGCTATTCAAAATTTACTTCAAAGAAAAATGATTTGCAGGCTCAGGCACTTTATTTTGTACCAAACAACGAACCTTGCGAAGTTGAAATGATTACTCTTAAAAATGACGGCAAAGCTGATAAAGACATCAGTCTTGTTTCTTTTGTAGAATGGTGTCTTTATAATGCATCTGACGACTGCCAGAATTTCCAGAGAAACTTCTCTACAGGTGAAGTTGAAATTGAAGGAAGTGTAATTTATCATAAAACCGAATACCGCGAACGTCGAAATCATTTTGCATTCTATTCTTGTAATGAAAAAATCGATGGTTTTGATACTGACCGCGAAACTTTCCTTGGACTTTACAATTCCATTTCTGCGCCAAAAACTGTTGTTGAAGGAAAATCTGGAAATTCCGTTGCTGACGGATGGTCACCAATTGCATCTCACCGAATCAATGTAACATTAAAACCTGGCGAAGAAAAAACTTATGTGTTTGTTCTCGGCTATATCGAAAACGACAATGATAAAAAATTCCTGAACGAAGCTGATAAAAAGAAGGCTTTGGATGCTGGACTTTTGCGCACAAATACTGCTAGCGGCGTTATCAATAAAGAAAAAGCTTATGAACTTCAGAAAAAATTTGATTCCAAAGAAAAAGTTGAAAAAGCTTTCGCTGATTTGAAATCATTCTGGGATGAAACTCTTTCTCATTTTACTTTAAAAACAAATGATGAAAAACTGAACAGAATGGCATTATGGAATCAGTATCAGTGTGTTGTTACTTACAACTTTGCACGTTCTGCATCTTATTTTGAAAGTGGAATTGGACGCGGTCTTGGTTTTCGTGATACTTCTCAGGATATGCTTGGTGCTGCTCATCAGCTTCCAAAAGAAAGAATTCGTGAACGTTTATATGATGTTGCAGCAACTCAGTTCGAAGACGGTTCTGCTTATCATCAGTTCCAGCCTTTGACAAAACGTGGAAATGCTGATATCGGTTCAAATTTCAACGATGATCCGCTTTGGCTCGTTCTGGGTGTTGGAAACTATATCCGCGAAACTGGAGATGTTGATTTCCTGAAAGTGGATGTTCCGTTTGACAATTCTGAAACAAATAAAGCCACAATGTACGAACACCTCCGTCGTTCTTACAATTACATTCCAAATCACATGGGCCCTCACGGACTTCCTCTTATTGGACGTGCTGACTGGAATGACTGTCTGAACCTCAACTGTTTCTCTACAAATCCTAATGATTCTTTCCAGACTTGTACAAATAAAGAAGGAAAAAATGCTGAATCTGTTATGATTGCACAAATGTTTGTTTACGTTACTCCAGATTATGCTGCAATGTGCCGTTTGATGGGAGATGAAGCTGAAGCAAAACGTGCTGAAGAACTTTGCAAGAAAATGGAAGAAGCAATCTGCACAGCTGGTTGGGATGGAGAATGGTATCTTCGTGCTTATGATGATGCAGGTAAGAAAATCGGTTCAAATGAATGTGAAAATGGTAAAATCTTTATCGAAACTCAAGGTTTTGGTACTATGGCAAAAATCGGAAAAGATAAAGGTTATCCTGAAAAATCTTTGGACAGCGTAAAAAAATATCTTGATTCAAAATATGGTATCGTAATTTTGTGGCCAGCTTATCAGGATTATCATGTTGAACTCGGCGAAGTTTCTTCTTATCCGCCTGGATACAAAGAAAACGGCGGTATTTTCTGCCATAACAATCCTTGGGTAATTATCGGTGAAATTGTGAACGGTCGTCCTCAGGATGGTTTTGAACACTACAAAAAATTTGCACCAGCTTATATTGAAGAAATTTCTGAAATTCACAGAGTTGAACCTTATGTTTACTGCCAGATGGTTGCAGGAAAAGAAGCTCGCCGTGAAGGTGAAGGTAAAAACTCATGGTTGACAGGTACAGCTGCATGGAACTTTGTTACTTTGAGTCAGTACATCTGTGGATTAAGACCAAGCCATGACGGTCTGGAAATTGAACCACGTCTGCCAAATCACATCAAAACTGCTGAAATGACACGTATTTTCCGCGGTGTGAACTATCATATCACTGTAGAAAATAATAAAAATGACGGCGATGTAAAACTTGAAGTTAAAGGCGGCTCTCTGAACGGTCTTGCAGTAAAAGCAGATGCTGGCGTTTCTGACGTTTATGTAAAAGCAATTGTAGGATAAAACTGACAGAATTTAAATAAACTTTAACTACGTCTGGTCAAGGCATGCTATCACAATACGTCTTGACCAGATTTTTTGTCAACAAAAGAGGGACAGACCTAATCCTTAAAAAGTATTCGAAAGGTAAGGTCTGTCCCTTTTTTGCAAAAAAAAAAATAAAAAATCACCAGTTCAAAAGACTTTCTGAAATACTGAAACAATTGTCACCAATATTTTCGATACGGCGAATAACATCAATGTACAAAAGTTCGGATTTTACATCAGCACCGCCTTCAAGACGTTTTCGGGCAACTTTTTTGAGATCTTTACGGAAAGCATCAATACCGTCTTCAAGTTCACGCGCAAGTTCCAGTTTTTCTGGTGTAATCTGATTGTTGATATTTCTTCGGATAAACTGCAAAAATTGGCGGACCAATTCCAGATACGGCAAAAGCCTTTCCATATCTTCCTGCGGAAATTTCATCTTTTTTTCTATACTTCTGTTGATAAGCATGAGCGTTGCATAACAACTGTCACTCATATTTTCAAGCTCATCAACAATCTGAATCATCCCTGAAATATGATTAAGCTGCTTTTCTGTAATGTGCAGGCTCTGGCATTTTATCAAATAATGAGTAATCTGTTCATGCATTTGGTCAACATAGTTTTCGGCATCAATACTCTGCTGCCTATAATCTTCGATAAATTCTATATTTCGTTTAGTCACCCCAATCTGAATTTTATCGAACATATCACTTACGACATCAGTCATATCGGCAATTGCTTTTTCAGCCTGAATGATATGAGTTGGGGCACTTTCCTTACCCAATAATTCTGTAAACTCAAGTTTGAACGTTTTCGATTCTGTATCTTTATCTTCTTTTATAATGAGCTGAGTAAGTTTTACGATAGGATTCTGAAGCGGAAGGAAAATAATCGTAGACAAAGTCTTAAAGACAGTGTGAAGCATGGAAATTCTGATAGCAATATTCGAATTTTCTCTTCCCGGAGTCACAAACATTACAATTTCCAGGAAAGGCTTGAAGAAAATCAAGGCAAGCACGGTTCCAAAAACATTAAACATAACATGGATAAGAGCCGCACGTCTAGAATCGGCATTTGTTCCCATAGAAGCTAAAACAGCATCAATTGTAGAACCAACATTGCTTCCAAGCGTCATTGCAGCTGCAAGTTCCCAAGATACAAGTCCGTTATAAGCCATAGTAATTACGATTGCCGAAAATGCTGACGAAGAATGGAGCAAAGCCGTAATAATGATACCAATCACAAAACCAAAAAGAATGGCAAAAACGCCCGATCCCTGAATTTTAAACAGCCAGCCTAACTGCTCTGGCGTAAATACATCCGAAAGTCCGCTCAACCCCAAAAAGAGCATACCAAATCCCATAATGGCTTCTGCCCAGTTTTTATATGCACCTTTTTTGATTATCGAAAGAAAATAACCTAGCCCGAAAACAGGAATTGCAAATGCTGAAATTTTGAAATTGAATCCAAAAATAGAAACAATCCATGCGGTAATTGTTGTACCTATATTAGCACCAAAAATAACACCAACTGACTGAGTCAGCGTCATCAATCCAGCATTAACAAAAGTTACAACCATTACAGTTGTTGCTCCTGAAGACTGAATTATCATTGTTACAATCAAACCAGTCAATAATGACATAAAACGGTTTCCAGTCAAAACAGAAAGTGCTCTCTGCAATTTTTCACCAGCACTTTGCTGAACACCGTCGCTCATCTGCTTCATTCCGTAAAGAAGAAAACCTAAACTCCCAACAAGTTCTAAAATAGGTTGTACAACATTCATACCACATATTACAATAAAAATGGGGTTCTTTTCAAGAAAAATAAAATATTGTAGAATAAAATTGAGTGGGAAATATGAAAAAAATTAAAAATTACAGTCTGATTTTTATGATTTTATCTGCCATTTCGTTTGCGTTTTTTTCTTCATGCAAGAATGAAAATGCTCAGCAGACAGATTCCGATTATTTTGAGTTGACAGCAAATGATTCAAACATCGAAAAAATAATTTCAAAACCAGAAAAATGCAAAATCACAAATAAAAAAATTCTTGTTTTATTCGGATACAATTTTAACAGTCCTGAAACGGTGCAAAACCTTACTTCACTTTTGGAACAACATTTCGGATTGGAAGCGGATGGCGGCATGATTTATGCACTCACCTATCCTAACGATTTTAAACATAATTCAAACAGCTATGTTAATGATTTGTATTCAATTTTACAAAGTAACGACAGGGAACTTTCAGCCGTGGTGATTTTGGGAGCCCCGGAAAAAACACATCTGGCTTTGGCAAGAAATCAGGATAAATGGAACAACCAGGTGCCTTATCCAGTTGCTGCACTTTTTCCTCAAGATGAAGGATTAGGGCTAGAATCTACGTGTGATTTTGTTTTAGACAAAGGTCAGACCGAACATGCTGCTTTTTCAGAAAGTTCAAACGAAGAACTTGAAGCTGAAACTATTCAGGAGGCTCCTCAGATTCTTTTATCAACTGTATCATATCTTTCAAAAATGCAGAATTCCTTGCCGCGTGATTCCACAATTCAGCAGCACGCAAAACAAATGTTCAAGGATTTTAAAATTTCATATTATGTTGATACTGAAACAGGGCTGCCTTCTGTAAATCACTTTGTTTTTAAATAGAATTTTGAATTTTTATATTATGCGTGGCTTTTTACTACAGTTTAAAATCAAAATCGAAACTTGTAAATAATTCAAAATAATCTGGAGATATTTATGCTGGAAAAAATTGAGCAGGAAACACATTATTTGATTGGAACAAAACAGGCTTTGTCAGATTTGGAAAATAAAAACCACGCCAGACTGCTTGTAATTTCAGATTCTCACAATCGTTACGTAACCTTTAAAAACATCGTTTTGCAATATGGAAAAGAATGTGATGCACTTGTTTTCTGCGGTGACGGCATTGGAGATTTAGTTCATCTGATGACAGAAACTTCGATTAATGATGAATTAAAAAATTGCACCCCAGCGGTAATCGCATTTGCACGAGGAAACGGCGACCCATCAAGTTATCCATTGAATATGAAAGAATCAATTTACGTTCCAAACTCCCAGATTTTGAAAGTAAACGGCAGAAATATATTGATTGTACATGGCCACAGAGAAGAAATTGACTTTGGAATGGAAAATCTCGGACTTGCAATGCAACTTGCCGACTGCAAAACTGCATTTTACGGACATTCTCATATTGCAAAAGAAGAAAATATAGACGGATATAAATTCGTAAATCCTGGAAGCTGTTCCAGACCAAGAGGCGGACAACCAGCTGGATTTGCAATCGCAACAGTCGAAAAAAATTTTATTGATATTGCATTTCTCAAAGAAATAAATCAGGATGGAAAACAAAGTTTTACAGTCTGGAATCCCATTTTTTAAACAAAAAATTATTTTTCAAAAGTAAAACCAAAACTGTCGTGACCAGGAAAAACAATAGTATCTCTTGGAATTTCTTTTTTTAAGCGGATAATGCTCTGTACAAGAACATTTTCATCACCGCCATACATATCTGTACGACCATAGCCGCCAAAATCAAAAATTGTGTCGCCTGAAATCAACATTTTTTCTTTCTTATCAGATTGATTAAAAAGGCAGATGGAACCAGGTGAATGTCCCGGCGTATGCATAACTTTCCAGCCAAAAACATCATCACCTTCATGCAATAAAACATCAGCAGACGGTTGTTTTTCCACCTCAGAAATCCATCCAGTTTCTCTAAAAAAATGAAGAATGGAATTATTCATTGGTCCGCAAGTAAAGCCAAGTTCATTTATTTCATTTTCATGGATAAAGATTTTTGCATTTGGAAAAACTTTTTTTACCGCATCAATTCCAAGAATGTGGTCAAAATGAGAATGTGTCAGAACAATGCCAACACACTCCATTTTATTTGAAACAAGATAATCAGTTATTTTATTTTCATCATGAGAAGCAGAACAGCCAGCCGGATCAACGACAAAACATTTTTTTGAAACAGAATTTGATGTCCCTGCTTCACCATCAGATTTTTTTTGACTATTAAAATCATCAAAAACAGGCACAATCAAAGAGTTTACATTCAAAACACCAGTTCTTATCACATGAATTTTCAATTCCAATTAAACCTTTACTTTTTTATTCTTTAGTTTACGCCAAAAGGTTCTTTATCAGCGGCAGCTTTTTCTGCAGCAGCATAAGCGGCAGCATCTTCAGCAGCCATATCCTGTTCTGAAATTTCAT
>CAMEET010000072.1 GCA_945915085.1 uncultured Treponema sp.
AAAAACATTTTGAGGTAAAATACAGAAAAAAAGCGATTAATCAGTGGTTCCTTAGGTTTTGGGCTGTAATCAATAGCTATTCGTTTAGTAATTGAAATATTGGACACACATTAAGCGAAATGACTCTGATTTATTTACGCTTGAGTGTTTTTAAGTATTCTTTTTGTTCGGTAGTTATCCTGAAACTTTCGCGTGCTTTCTGGATTGTTTTGTTATGTGTCCATGTGTCTAATTTTTGTTCCTGTAGAAATTTAATCGCAGTGTCCCATTGTTTTATGAGGGCCTCTGCAAAAAGCCATGCTGTCATCATATTAACATAATATTCTTCAGTTCTGATTTTGGAAGCCCATTCTAAATATTCTTGTGAAAAGTTTTCATCCAAAAAATACTTTTTTAGAAAAAGCATTGCGACACGTTTTGTGTAAGTTCTTTCATCTTGAATCCAAATGTGAATTTTTTTAATGAGTTTTTGAGAATTATTTTCTAATATTTTTGCTCCTAAACTGTCACTTACAGCCCAATTATCAATATATGGCAAAAACAATTCAAGCTTTTGGATATATTCATCATAATCTTTGATATTATTCAAAAAAATAACATGAAGGCAGTTTTCTTCCTGATATTCGTGCGGTAAATCCTGTAAGAAATCTTTTATTTGAGTATCAGAAAGATTGTCTTTAATTTCTTTTAACACCTTCTTATATACGGGAGAACGAATGCCGATAAATTTTTCTCTTGGAACTGTTGGAACGAGTTTCGAAGTAAAATCAGCATATTTTTGATCCTGATATTTATACAAAATCTGTTGAATTTCGGTCATTTTTTTTCCTGATTTAAAAGATTCAGCTTACTTTCTATAAAACTTGATTATTTTTGAAACAATTTCATTTTCTTCTTCTTCATCATCCCAAAGAAAATCTTTGTAATTTTTTAAACATCTGTAGTTTGAAATGGAAAACATTATTCCTGTTCCAGCGAGAACAATTCCAATGACCAGACATGTTACTACAACAATTGTACTTGCACCGCTAGTTCCAAATATTTTATAAATCGAAGAAGATGCTACAAAAACAAGCAAAATGATTCCGATTATTAGTTTTGTGATTTCAACAAAAACATTTTGTTTAAAATATTTTTTCAGCATCCAGCATTTAAAATCATATTCATTATCATTAGAAGATGGATTTGATTTTTGAAAATCACAATAATACTGATTATTTTGTGAACGTTCTAAAGCAGTTCCAATTATATTCATAAAAACTCCAATAAAAAACTTCGCGTTAGCGCAACACATTTATGTGTATAGCAGGAGGCGCATATCCAATAAAATGTTAATAATTAATTATATCACACTTTTTTATTTTTGTTGTTTTTTTTGAACAATTTTTATGAATATTTTGGATTATTTATTTGATTTCACACAATTCCTGTGCCTTTTCCTTTACTTTCTGATAAAGTGCAGAATCATCATTCTGATATTCTGTAATTATTCGAACAAAAACACTTCCTGCCACTACTCCATCAACATAATCACAGAGAGCTTTTGATTGTTCTCCATTTGAAATGCCAAATCCTCCATAGATTTTACTTCCACCGGATGAAACTTTCTGCAGGAATTCGAGTGTATTATTATCAATAAAAGTTGCTGTTCCTGTAATTCCTGTTCTCAATGCAGCATAAATGTAAGGAAATCCTGCATTTGCCATTTTTTGAAGTCTTTGTTCGCTCATACTTGGTGCTGCAACTGGAATATTTATCATATTATTTTGTATACAAGCTTCGGTAAGTCCTTCATCAAAATCAAAAGGTAAATCTGGGATAATCATGCCGGAAACTCCAGCTTCTGAGGCTTTTTTGCAGAAATCTTTTATTCCTGGCGTGTAAACTAAAGAAGCATAACTCATTAAATAGATTTTCACATTTGGAAACGCTTCATGAAGTTTTGTGATGAATGAAAGTCCATCTTTTGTTTTATACCCTCTTTTTAACACTTGTGTACAGGCACTTTGAATTGCTGGACCATCTGCACTTGGATCACTGAACGGAAGCTGGATTTCAAGAATATCAGCACCACCATCAACAAGTGCTTTTGCAGCTGTAAATGCTTTGTCCTCTGTAGGATATCCGGCAACAAGATGACTCATCAATTTTATCTTTTTTTTCATATTTTCCTCATTTTTTCTTTAGTTTTTTGACATAAGTTTTGCATCATGAATATCTTTTGATTCATTTAAACGCTCAAGTTCTGAAACAAGAAATTCTTTCCATTGTTCTGGTCTGAATACAGGACATGTAATGAAAATGTCTTTATCTCCCCTTCCACTCATATTAATTATGATGGCTTTATTTTTTGGTAAAGTTGGTGCCAGTTTGATTGCTTCTGCTCCGGCATGTGCACTTTCCATCGCAAAAAGCACTCCTTCGTTTTTTGCAAAAAATTTTACAGCATTCAGTGCTTCACTATCCAATGCAGATGTAAATTCTATTCTTCCTGTCTTTCCAAGAGATGCTAGCTGAGGTCCTATTCCGCAATAATCTAATCCAGCTGAAATTGAACGTGTTTCAAGTGCCTGACCGTCTTCATCAAGCAAAAATCTTGACTTGTATCCATGCATAATTCCATCACGAGCAGCTTTTCCATTCATTCTGACTGCATTTTCTCCTATGCCATCACCAATTCCACCGGCTTCTACACCTATCAAACGTGGATTTTTTTCGTCAATAAAAGGTGCAAAAAATCCGATGGAATTACTTCCGCCACCAACGCATGCAATTAATGCTTCAACATCAAGATTTTTTTCAGCAGCCTGTCGTTTCACTTCTTTTCCAATTACACTTTGAAATTCTCTTACCATATCAGGAAATGGTGCTGGTCCTAAAGCACTTCCTAAAACATAATGAGTTGAATCTGGATTAGCTGCCCAGTCGCGCATTGCTTCATTTACTGCATCTTTTAAAGTACGGCTTCCACTTGTAACTGGATGAACTTTTGCACCGTACATTTCCATTGCTGCAACATTTGGCTGCTGACGACGAACATCAACCTCACCCATATAAACTGTACAGTCAAGTCCAAGTTTTGCACATGCAGCTGCTGTAGCTACACCATGCTGACCAGCACCAGTTTCAGCAATAATTCTTTTTTTGCCCATTCTTTTTGCAAGAAGACACTGCCCTATTGCATTGTTAATTTTGTGTGCACCTGTATTAGCAAGTCCTTCGAGTTTGATATAAATCTGTGCACCGCCTAGAATTTCAGTTGCAGTTTTTGCAAATAAAAGCGGAGTTTCTCGGCCAATATAATCTTTTTGAATTGTTTCAAGTTCATTCAAAAAATTTTCATCTTTCATAGCTTCATTAAAAGCTTTTTCCAGTTCATCAAGCGGACGACGCAAAACTTCTGCAACATATTTTCCGCCAAAAGTATCAAAAAATCCATTGTTTGAATACATCTATTACCTCTTAATTTTCTTTTTCATTATAAAATTTCTGACAAAAATCTTTTATTTTTTCCTCTGATTTAATGCCAGGTTCAATTTCCAGACTTGAACTTACATCAATAAGTTGAGGATTGAATTCTAAAATCAAATGATTTACATTTTCACTATTGATTCCGCCTGCAATCCATAATTTATATTTTTTTGAAGCCAAAGACAGAAATTCTTCAGCTATTTGACTACCGGTTCCACCAATTTGATTTTGACTTTGTGCATCCAAAAGAATTCTTGGTTCACCAAGTTTTGCAAGTTCATTCATTTTTTGTAAATCATCTTTTGAGTTTAAATTTACGGCATAATAATGTGGAATCTGTTCAAAATCTTGATTTGAGCAGAATTTGATTGCTGAATCAAAAGTATGAACTTGAAGAACATCTAAAACGTTTTGATTTACAAGCGAAACGGCACTTTTAGTTTCCTCACAGTTTATATCTATATCAACAATGACACCTGACATCAAAGGAATTTTTGGAATCTCACCATCTTCATAGTTTTTTTTGAAGAATTTTTTTGATTTCAGCAACTTTTTGTGCATCAACATTACGTTTTGATTTATTCCAGAAAATAAATCCAAGAATATCAGCTCCGTTTTGAACAGCATTTTTTGCATCTGTTTCATTAGTGATTCCACAGATTTTTAAAATAGGTTTTTGTTTTGATTCTTGAAGTTTTGTAATCTTCTGCCAAAATTCTTTACTTTTATTTTCTTCTGAATTTTCAAAAGACTTTATAAATCTTTTAGCCGAATCTGGTGCTTTTGCGGCGGCTTCACCAAGTAAAATTGCATGAAAACCTAAATTTCTGGCAAAACCGGCACTTTTGGCACTTAAAATTCCGCTTTCAAAAGTAATTCTTGCATCGTCACTAATTGATTTTATTTTCGAATACATGCTCACAGGAATGAGCATATCTATAGAAAAATCTTTTAAATCACGACTATTTACTCCGCAAAGTATGTTTTTATGATCAACATTTTGAAGAACTACGGCGAGTTTTTCTAAATCATCTTGACAACGAACTTCTATAAGCATGCTTAAACCTAAAGCTTTGGCTTTTTGTGCCATTTCAAGAATCTGATTTTTTGAAAGAATCCGCGCAATCAGTAAAATAGCATCGGCACCTGCTCTATAAGAGATTTCTACATCTTCTGTACAGGTTAAAAAATCTTTTCTCAAAACTGCAGGAGGATTTTTTCCAGTTTCTTTTTCAAAATCATCTGCAGCACGACAGACATTCATTAAATCTCCCAGATTTCCTTTGAAATAATTCATTTCAGTAAGACAACTTATTGCTTTTGCACCAGCTTTTGCATAAATTTTTGCTGTCTTATATGAATCAAGATTGATAGCAATATCACCTTTGCTTGGAGATGCCCTTTTTACTTCCAAAATCACACCTTCTTCAAGCAAAAAAGGATGAACTCTTCTTGTTCTTTTCTGTGGAATTTCAAAACCAAAATCAAATCCTTTTGTTTTTATATCTTCGTTTCGCCTCTGAATGATTTCACTTAAAATATCGTTTGCCATAATTTATAACTCGCTTGAGATTTTTTGAATTTCTTTAAGTTTTTCAAGTGCTTTTCCACTTTCAATAGAAGAAATTGCCATTGCGTAACCATCTTTGAGAGTTCTTGTTTTTCCTGAAAGATACAAAACTGCGGCTGTGTTTAGTGCAACAGCTTGTTTTATCGTATTTTTTCCTTTACCTTCCAGAACATCCATTGCAAGCTGCGCATTTTCTTTTCCGTTTCCACCAATAAGTTCATTTTCATCACAGCCACTTATTCCAAAGTTTTCTGGTTTGATTACATATTGATTTTCGTTTCCTTTTTCATCTATCTGATAAACATCTGTTGGAACAAACGGACTTATTTCGTCATAGCCGTCCTGAGAACATACAACCATAACTCTTTTTGCTCCAAGTGCCTTTGCTGTTCTTGCGTAATCTTTTAAAAGTTTTGGACTGTAAACACCAAGAACTTCATATTCAGCACCAGCTGGATTTAAAAGCGGTCCTAAAACATTCATGATTGTTTTTATTCCAAGAACTTTTCGAGCTGGAGCTGCAAATCGCATTGCAGAATGATAAATTGGTGCCATTAAAAATCCGAAACCAGTTTTTTCTATTAATTGTGCAGTTTTTTCAGGAGCTGCCATAATATTAATTCCAAGATTCTCATAAAAATCAGCTGCTCCAGATTTTGATGAAACTGCTCTGTTTCCATGTTTTGCCATTTTCTGGCCACAACTTGCGGCAACAATTGCAGACATTGAAGAAATGTTAAAACTTCCTTTTCCGTCACCGCCAGTGCCGACAATTTCTGCAAGCCCGCGACTATCAACAGGAATATTTTTTTTCTTTTTGAGTAAAGTTTGAGCACAACCTGTCATTTCACTTACAGAAAATCCTTTTGCAGACAAAGCAACAAGAATTGCAGCCATTGCTCTTTCGTCCATAGAACCGTCAGTTACATTATCCATAAAAAAGGCTGCTTGTTCTTGTGTCAAATCTTTTTTTTCTATCAGCTGAGTTAAATATGCTTTGACATCGATATTTTTTCTTCTATAATTTATAAAATTGGATAAAAGTTGTTTTCCTGCTTCGCTTGCTATGCTTTCTGGATGAAACTGAATTCCTTCAATAGGAAGTGTTTTATGCCGCACTCCCATAATATCACCATCCATCGCTCTTGCTGTGATTTCAAAATCATCACTTAAAGTCTGTTCGTCGGCAACAAGACTATGATATCTTGTGAATTTTGCAGAATTTCCGATAGTTCTAAAAAGACCTTTTCCATCAAGTTTGATTTCTTCAACAATTCCGTGTTTTATATATTTTGCCTGAACAATTCTTGCACCGAAAGCCTCACATATTGCCTGATGTCCAAGACAAATTCCAAGAATAGGAATTTTACCTGCAAAATATTTGATGGCATCTTCACAAATTCCAGCCTGATAAGGAGAGCCTGGACCTGGTGAAACAATAAGATATTTTGGATTCATAGCTGCAAGTTGTTCCACTGAACATTCATCATTTCTTACAACTTTGATTTGGTTGTCTGTTATTGTTTGAAGAATTTGAATTACATTAAAAGTAAAAGAATCATAATTATCGATAACTAAAATCATATTTTCCCCTTATAATAAAAGTTTGCAGTGTAAACATCAGGTAAGTAAAAAAATTGACCCATCGTTTTTTTCTTACACACATCTTACTGATAAACTATTTTGTGAGTGTGTCGATTAATGCTCCAAGTTTTTCACAAGTTTCTGTAAATTCACGTTCAGGATTTGAATCATACACTATTCCTCCGCCTGCCTGAAGGTTCCAGATATTTCCTTTTTTCAGAGTACAGCGAATTGCAATACAAAAATCAAGATCTCCGTTTGTCTGAATGTACCCTACTGCTCCTGCATAAAACCTGCGTTTCGTTTTTTCAAGTCCACTTAAAATCTGCATTGCACTGATTTTTGGTGCACCGCTTACAGTTCCTGCTGGAAATGATGCTCTTAATACTTGAATAGGTTGTACATCATCACGAACAAGACCTTCTGTGCTGCTTACCAAGTGAATTACATGGCTGAAAAGTTCACAATCCATATATTGAGGAACACTTACAGAACCGCTTTTGCAAACACGCCCCAAATCATTTCTTGCAAGGTCTACAAGCATCAGATGTTCAGCCTGCTCTTTTGGGTTTGACTTTAATTCTTTTTTTAGGATTTCATCTTCTTCATCATTTTTGCCTCGATGAATTGTGCCGGCAATTGGATGAATTGTTGCTTTTCCACGACGAACCCTTACAAGACTTTCTGGCGAAGCTCCTGTAAATTGAAAATCACCAAAATTTATATAGAAAAGATAAGGTGATGGATTTACTTTTCTAAGTTTTCCGTAAACTGTAAGTGCGTCAACATCACATTCAATCTGAACTCTTCTTGATGGAACAGCCTGAATAATATCACCGGCAACGATGTGTTTTTTTAAGGCTTTTACTTTGTCAATATATTCTTTTTTTGACTGTTCCAAATCAGTAATCATTTTATAATCAAAAGTTTGATTTTCTTCTTCAACATATGAAAAATCCATGTCATTCATGCGTTTAAGAAGTTTATCCATAGCTTTATTCAAGTCAATCTGATGTTCATTGTAATTCAAACCAAAAATATGAATTTCTTCTGTGTAATGATCAAAAACTATATAAATATGTCCTGCAATAAACTCGCTTTCTGGGATTTCAAGTTCATCTTTTTGTTCAAAAAATCTGATATTATCACAGTGTTTTGCAAATTCATAACTTAAATAACCAAGGCCAGATGCTGGTAACGGAATTTCACTCAAATTTCCTTGTGGAGTAGGATTTTGAGAAGCCACATAAACAAGCGCATCAAGAATATCACAGTTTTTTGTTCTTCCTAAGGCGTCTTTGCTTTCTACATTTTTTTGTTCAAACGGGATTTTTTTTCCATCTACATCAAAATAGATTTCATCCTGATTTTGAATTGTTTTAAATGCCATTTCAGTCATTAAAATAGAATATCGTTCCCTTCCCTTTTGAAAACTTGCAGATTCCAAAATTCCAATTGCACCGATTTTTTTTGCAAGTAAATAAGGTGTATATCTGGAATTTGAAATACATTTATAGATTGAATCACTTCGTTTTTCCATGAACTGCTCCGCTTTAATATTATTGTTTCTATGTATAGTAATATAGTTTATCGTTTTGTATCTGTCAATAGAAACACGAAAAAAAATCAATTTTTTTTAGCTTTTTTTGAAACTTTTATAAATTTATGGTGTCTAAAGAAGTATATATAAGATTAACTGGTTAAATATTGAGTTTAAATTGTGGCAAGGATTTGCATAAAAGAATACAATATATGAAAAGTTTTAACCTTAAATTTAATCTAATAGTTTTTAAAGCAATAAACGAGGTAAAATAATGAGTGAAATCAATAATGGTCAAAAAAATGAAATCACAAAAGAAGTGAAAATTATGTTTGGTCAATGTGGCTATAACGGAAAACTTCATCTTGAACAGGTAATGCAGTATTGTGCTGATTTAGTAACCGATTTATATACTCAAAATGGTCAAAGTCGTGCTTTTTTGAATACGCACGGTTATGTTCAAATGGTTTCAAGATCGAGTATTCACATCAACAGATTTCCATGTGAAAATGAAAAAATAATTATAACCGTTCGGGAAGAAAAGCCTGAAGGTTTTCAAATGATGAGGTATTATAACTTTTCAGATGAAAATGGTGAAAAACTAATAGAAGGAAAAAGTCTTTGGGTGATTGTTGAACCTGTTACACGCGAAGTTATTAGTCCTGATAAATTTGAATTCTGCATTAAATCAGATTCGCAGACTCCATTTGAACGAAAACCTGGAAAAATACGTTTTTCTTCAGATTTATTACAGTATCTTGGAGAACAGAAAATTCTTCTTTCTCATTTGGATCCGAACGGACATTTGACGAATTCAAGATACATTAATTTTGCACTTGATTTTCTGCCAGAAAAATATCAGGAAAAAACAATTACTGATTTCAAGTTGAATTTTTGTAAGGAAATCAAAAAAGGTGAATCTATGTATATTTTTGGTATTTTTGATGATGAAGCGCAAAAAATTATTGTTGCAGGAAAATATCAAAATAATGTAAAATCTGAAAGTTCATTTGAATGTGAATTAATTTACAAATAAAGGTGAAATAGTCGCCGCTAACGCGGTGTTTTTATAGGAATGTGAAAAAAATTACTTCCGTGTAATTTTTTTCACTGGTTTGCGTTGCAAACATTATTCAGCGCATCCATGCGCTGCCGCTAACGCGGTGTTTTTATAGGAGGAAAAAATGACACCAGTTTGTCCTGCTGCTCAGGTAATCGTTGCTTTAATTCCGATTGTTGGAATTTCTTTTGCTGCTATTGTGATTTTTTTTGGTTTGTTATGGAAACACAGAGAAATCAAAATGAGAATTTCAAAAAATCAATATAATCCACAAGTTTTTAATTGGAAAATATTCTCGCTTTTTGCCGGGTTATGTTTAGTTGGAGTCGGTTTTGCAATTAGCCTTCTGTTTTTTCTTATTTCAGGTTTTACATTTGGCCTTTTGGGCGGTCTGATTCCTTTGGTTCTTGGCATCATGTTTTTGATTTTTTATAAGATAATTTCAAATGAAAAATAAATTTTCAAAATCAATAGAAAAACTTGTTGATTTTTCTGTTGAGAAGATGATTGTAAAAGAAGCTGCTGCAAAAAATCCTGCAGCTTTTTCACAATTAATTTTTTTATATAAAAAAAGAATTGTCGCGGTAGGCCGGCGTTTCTTTTATGATCAAAATAACATTGATGACTTTTTGCAGGAAGTTTTTATAAAAATTTATGAAAATCTTGATAAATTTCAAGGAAACAGCAGGTTTTCAACATGGATAACAAGAATTGCATATAATACTGCAATAAATTTTAAGACAAGAACAAAAAAAAGTGAAAACCTTTGTGAAGAAACGCAGTCAAATCTTGTTTCAAATTATGAAACGCCAGAAGAGACTCAACTGAAACAACTTACAAGGGAAGCAATCAATAATGCTGTAAAACAGCTACCAGAAAATTACAAAAAATGCATCGAACTGTATTTTTATAATAATATGACTTACGAAGAAATTGCAGAAACTACAGATATTCCTTTAAATACCGTAAAAACATATATTTTTCGTGCAAAAAAGGAATTATATCAAAAACTTAAGGAAATATTATGAAAATGACTTGTGAAAATTTTATGGATAAATATCTGTCACTCGATAAAAATGAAATTCTGCCGTTGGATATGGTTTTTCATCTTTTGTTTTGCGAAGAATGTAGAACAATGGTACGCAGGTTTTCTAAGGCGGAAAAAATTACATGGCAGACAGAAGAACAAAATTGTCACAAAACTTATGAAAATTCTATCAATGATAATGAAATTTTGCAGAAAATTTTCAAAGGTGACATAAAAAATCACAAAGTTCATCTTTTCAATTGGATTTTTATTGGAATTGTCCTATTGATATGCATGAGTTTCTGTTCAATTTTTATGAACATATATATTCCGCAGATGCAAAATGTATGGTTTGTGTTTGTAGCAGCTGTTATTTGCACATATTGTGTAATTTTTGTTGGAATGAATATGGATTTTTTTGTAAAATTGACGGACACTCACAATTTATCCATTCAGTAGAATAATAAGAAAGATTTTTTCTGCCAAAAAACTTTTGAATAAGAAATTCTTGAATGAAAAAAAATTGACTTATTTTATTAGTATAGTTATTTTTTAAACTGAATGAATATTAAAAAAGATCGGCAGAAAAGCAATTCAACACAATCTTATTTAATTTATTAAAATCTTAGCCATACGAGGAGGCGTTATATGAAAAAAAAGATGATAGTTTCTCTCATTTTTAATTCACTTATTTTTGTTCTAGTTTTCTTCTGTGCATTCTGCTCTTTATTTGATTATAAATTTATCACAAATCCTTCTGTTATAACTTTTACTCCACATTTTTCAATTTTTAAATATTTTACTACTGATTCAAATATTTTTTTAGGGATTGTCAGTGCTGTCATGATAGGACTTGAAATTTCCTGTCTTGCAAAAAGAAAATATGAGCTTCCAAAGTCAATTCTTTTATTTAAATTAATTGCCACAACAGCAGTGACGCTTACAATGCTCACTACAATTTTTTATTTAGCTCCAAGAGATCCTGTTGGATATTATAAAAAGTTTTTAGATTCAAATCTGTTTTTCCATTTAATTGTTCCAATTCTTGCATTGATTTCATTTCTCTGCTTTGAAAAAACAAATAAACTGTCAAAGAAAACACCGTTTTTTGCTATTCTTCCTGTGATTTTGTATACAGTTTATTATGCAATAAATGGTTTTTCTCATGCTCAAAATGGCGTTATTCCTGCTGATTTTGATTTCTATGGATTTTTTGATGCAGGATTTGTTTTTGCAGTCATTTTAATTCCAATAATGCTTTTTGCAACTTATCTTATCAGCGTTGTTTTATGGTTTGTGAATAAAAAAGAATTGTAACCCATCTAAAGCAGGAATTTTATCCTAATTGTGAAAGTTTTTCTCTTATGAATTCAGATTTTTCTTTCAAGCCGATTTTTCCAAGTTTTATAAACAGAACATTTGGCAACTGAGGATTCAATCGAATAGTTCCAGGATTTTCTTTTATCAATTTTAGTATTTTATCGATAGAAAGTTTTGAAACCTGACTGAATTCAACACGCACTTCGCCCTGTCGTTCTTTGATAGAACTGATTGAAAGCTTTTTACAGATAATCCTGATTTCTGCAAGCGCTAAAAGACTTGAAACTTCATCTGGAATAGGTCCAAAACGATCATCAAGTTCGCCCAGAACAGCGTCAAATTCTTTTTCGTCTGTAATTGCAGCGATTTTTTTGTAAATTTCCATTTTTATCTGAGGATTTGTGATATAAGAATCTGGAATAAAGCCAGTATACTCCAATTCCATCAAAACTTCAGTCTGCTCGATATAATCTTTCTGTTTTGTCAGTTTGTTTA